>JAQGNC010000239.1 GCA_028292065.1 Betaproteobacteria bacterium | reverse complement strand
ACGCGTTCTCAGGCCACAAGCTGTGCGGCCCGACCGGCATCGGCATCCTCTACGGCAAAGCCGCACTGCTGGAAAAGATGCAGCCTTTCAAAGGCGGCGGCGACATGATCCTCTCGGTCACTTTCGAGAAGACCACCTACAACACCATCCCGCACAAGTTCGAGGCGGGCACCCCGCCGATCGCCGCCGCCATCACCCTCGGCGCGGCGATCGATTACCTGACCGGCATCGGCATCGACGCCATTGCCGCGCACGAGACCGATCTCCTCGACTATGCCACGCAGGAGGTCAACCGTACGCCCGGTGTCCGCATCATCGGCACCGCCGAACGCAAGGCGGCGGTGCTCTCGTTCGCGGTGGAAGGGGTGCATCCGCACGACGTCGGGACCCTGCTCAACGAAGAGGGTGTCGCGATCCGCACCGGCCACCACTGCGCGCAACCGGTGATGCAGCGCTTCAAGGTGCCTGCGACCTGCCGCGCGTCGTTCGCGTTCTACAACACCATGGCCGAAGTCGACGCGCTCGTCGCGGCGATCAGGAAAGTACAGAAGGTTTTCGGATAGCTCGCAATGGCAGCCAGCAAACAGCTCTACCAGGAAGTCATCCTCGATCACAACCGCAAGCCGCGGAACTGGGGGACGCTCAATGACGCGACGCATCAGGCCGAAGGCGTGAACCCCCTTTGCGGCGACCGGCTGCACCTCGCGGTGAAAGTCAATGACGATGCGGTCGAAGCGATCGCTTTCGAAGGCGAGTCGTGCGCGATCTGCAAGGCATCCGCGTCGATGATGACGACCGCGGTCAAAGGCAAGCCGCGCACCGAAGCTGAGCAACTCATCCATGAGTTCCGCGACATGGCGACCGGCAAGCTCGACACTGAGCAGCAGCCGCACCATCTGGGCCGCCTGACCGTTTTTTCGGGCGTGAAAGACCTGCCGACTCGCGTCAAATGCGCGATCCTGCCGTGGCATACGCTGCACGCGGCGTTGAATTCGATGGCGACGACGTCGACCGAAGCCGACGATGACCCGATGCACGAGCCGACGCCCGGCGGAGTTGCCTAGCGGCAACCCGAGTGTCGAGTGATGAGCGTTTAGTGTTGAGTCCCCTGAACCCACTGAACGCGTCACTCACAACTAAACACTGGTCCTTCAACATGCCGAAAATCGCAGAAATAGAACCGACCCCGAATCCGAACGCGAAGAAGTTCATCCTCAAGGAGCCCCTGACCTGGGGCATCACGCGCTCGTACGACAACGCGGGACAGGCGCAGGCCGATCCGCTCGCGGCGGCGCTGTTCGATATCGAGCACGTCACGAATGTTTTTTACGTCGACCACTGGATCACCGTGACGCAGGACGGGCAGGCGGACTGGCAGGCGCTCATGCGCGATCTCGCCAAGCCGATTCGCGAAGCCCCGGCTGCCGACGATCAGAGCGCCGCGCTCACGTCGTACGCCGAGGCGCCGGACATGTCCGACATGAGCGACGTCGACCGCGAACGGCTCGACAAAATCAATGCGATCCTCGACGAGCAGGTGCGGCCTTACCTGCAGGGCGACGGCGGCGACCTCTACGTCCTCGGCCTGCAGGGTAACCAGCTCACCGTCCACTACCAAGGCGCGTGCGGAAGCTGCCCGAGCTCGCTCTCCGGCACCCTCGCCGGAATCGAGAGCCTGGTAAGGCAGCTCGAGCCGGATATGGAAGTCATTGCCGTTTGACGGCAATGACGGTGAACGGGTGAACGAGTGAACAGGTGAACGGGTGTTTGAGAACCACTTGAAAGCGACATGGCAGTGATGCAGCTGACTACCGGTTTTTACCCGTTCACTCGTTCACCCGTTCACCCGTTCACGCTCTACACAAGATGAGCGACTGGGTCGCAGTCGCCCGCGCCGATCAGATCGCGCCGGGCCAGTGGCGTGTCGCGGACGTCGACGACGCCCGTATCGTCGTCTTCAACCTCGATGGCGAGTTTCACGCGATCGAGGATGTTTGCACGCACGACGGCGGGCAGCTCACCGGCGGACACGTCGAAGGCGACGAGATCGTGTGTCCCCGCCACGGCGCGCGCTTTTGCATCCGCACCGGCGAAGCGCTGAGCGCACCGGCGTACGAGGCGACCGCGAAATTCCCGGTGCGCGTGGAGGACGGCGTCGTGCAGGTGCGGGACGACCGGTGGGATTGAGTGGCGTCGACAGTAGAGCAAAGCAGTTAACGCGAAGGGCGCGAAGGAAAAATAAAAGGACGCAAAGGAATACCAGGAATGCAACGTAGTTCTGTTCGAGCTCTTGGGGTCCTTGCTCTTCGTTTGCGTCCTTCATTCCTGCTTTGATTTTATAAATGGACACACTGACCCACGCCCTTGCCGGCGCGCTGATCGCGCGTGCGACCGCACCGCGCGAGCCGCGGCCCGGAGGGCTGCCGCTCGGCAGGCGGGTACTCGTCGGCGCCGCGGCTGCGGCGTTTCCCGACCTCGATTTCGTCACGAGCTACATGACGCCGCTGTCGTACCTGTATCACCATCGCGGCGTCACCCACTCGGTGTTGCTGCTGCCCGTCTGGGCTGCGCTCATCGCGCTGATCTTCGCCGCAGTGTGGCGATTCAAACCCGGCTGGCGCGCGTACTACGGCATCGCCGCGATCGGCATCGCGAGCCACATCGCCGCCGATCTCATCACTTCTTTCGGCACGATGATCTTCGCGCCGTTTTCCGATTCGCGTTACGCCCTGTCGGCGACGTTCATCATCGACCTGTGGTTCACCGGGATCATCCTCGCCGGTCTGGCCGCCGCGCTGGTATGGCGCCGCTCGCGCGTGCCCGCGGTTGCAGCGCTCGCGTTGCTCGCCGGCTATGTCGGCTTCCAGTGGCTGATGCAGCAACAGGCGATCGACTTCGGGCGCGACTACGCGAACCGTGAGGGGTTGCGCAGCGCACGCGTCACCGCGATGCCGCGGCCGGTGTCGCCGCTGAACTGGACCGTGATCGTGGAGGAGGGCGGGCGCTACCGCTACGCGCACGTCAACCTCGTGAGAAAGACGGTGCCGCCCGCGCCCGACGAGCACACCGGCTTCGTCGCGCGGCTCGACGCGCCTTACCGTCCGTTGCGCGATGCGCAGTGGCTGCAGGCGGGTCTGTACGGCCGGAGCGACAAAGAAACGGCGCTCGCGCGCGACGCTTTTTCGCAGCCGGCGTTCCGGTTCTTTCGCTGGTTCGCGGCATACCCCGCGTTGACGAGCGTGGAGTCGGGTAATCCAGCGCAGTGCGCATGGTTCGAGGACTTGCGCTTCATCACCCCCGGCCGTGACGGGACACCGTTCGAGTACGGGATGTGCCGCGAAGGCGAGGGACCGTGGCAGCCGTTCCAGCGTCTCGGGGCTGAGCGCAGAGCGGTGTACTAGCGCAGCAATGACTTGCGTGCGCCACGAGATCGCCACGTCGCTACCGCTCCTCGCGATGACAACGATGGGGTCATTGCGAGGAGCAGTGCGACGAAGCAATCTCGAGCCGCTCGTGCTTCACGCGGTTTCATCCCCACGAATGCAGTATCCCTGCTTCAGGCGTTGAACAGCGGCAGCACGCCGCTTAAGTCCACGTAGTTCAGCGCGTAAGTCGTCTGGCCGCGCACGATAGGCTTGGCGTGAAACGCGATGCTGACACCGCACTCGCCCATGAACTTGAGATCGTTCGCGCCGTCGCCGATGCCGACGATCTGCTCGCGTGAGAGGCCGAGCTGGTCGCGAACCTCGAGCAGCGCCTCGCGCTTGCCGTCGGCATTGACGATTTCACCCGCAATGCCGCCGGTGAGCTTGCCGTCGACGAGCTCGAGGCAGTTGGAACGCGCGTAGTCGAGCCTGAGCCGTGTTTGCAGGCGGTCGGTGACGTAGGTAAAGCCGCCGGAGACGAGCATCGTCTTCACGCCCGCGCTCTGCGCCGCCGCCAGCAGCTTCTCGGCGCCCGGCGTGAGCGTCACCCGCTCGTCATAGACGCGCTGGAGCGCGTCCTCGCCGAGGCCCTTCAGCACGGCCACGCGCCGGCGCAGGCTGTCGTCGTAGTCGATCTCGCCGCGCATCGCGGCTTCGGTGATCGCGGCGACTTCGGTCTTCAGGCCGACGAGGTCAGCGAGCTCGTCGATGGTCTCGATCGTGATGAGCGTCGAATCCATGTCCATGACGAGCAGCCGGTAGTCGGCGAGGCGCCGCTCGGGCGGGACATAGCCGTAGTCGAGCTTCGCGCGCTCGCACAGAGCAGGCACGCCGGGGTCCTGCTGCGCGTCCTTCAGCCTGAACGCTTTCGGCGTCAACTGCTCGATACCGCTCGCGCCGGTGAGCTTCGCCAGCGTTTTGAGGTCGCCCGTTTCGATGTCGTTGCCTTGAAGGATGAGATCCATGTCGCCGACCGCACGCAAAGCGGGCGATTATACCGGCGCGTTTGCAAAATCTTCACCCGTGCGGGCACACCGTTTGCCGCAATACGTGCAAAGGAGACGCAAAATGGCCAGCACACTGATGGGCGGACGCGGCAAGGACCGCGAAACGCAGAAAGGACACGGCACGGGCGCACTCGGCCCGAGCGACACGAGCGACAGCGCGAGCGACATCGCCGGGGGTCCCGGGATCATCGAAGGCGACGTGATCGGGCTCGATCACGGCACCAATGAAGACATCGACACCCGCACCGCGACCGCCGGGCCCGACATCGGCGATTCCGATCTGGACAGCGATTCCGATTCTGTCGGCACCGGCGAGCACATGACCGCCGGGCGCGATCCGCAGCGCCGCGCCAACAGCGACCTGCTGCCCGACCACATCGAGACCATCCCGGACATCGACATCGATGACGAGGACCCTGGCAGCCGCAGCGGCAGGACCTGAAGCGCCGCTCGATGTTCCTGGTGCAGTTTCTACTGCCGCTCTACGACAACTCGGGGCAGCGCTTCGGAACCGACCGCTTCGCGAAGGTCAGCGACGAGCTGACCGAAAGCCACGGCGGGGTGACGGCTTATATGCGGTCCCCCGCCCACGGCGCCTGGAAGGAGCCGACGGGCGAAGTGGACCGTGACGA
>JAQGNC010000226.1 GCA_028292065.1 Betaproteobacteria bacterium | reverse complement strand
CTCCTTCCTGCACTGGTCGCAGCGGCGCTTTCCGCGGCGGTGTGTGCGGCTGCCGGTCCCGGCGATACGCGCGGGTTCGATGTCGCGCAGGGTGTTCAACCCGGGGCCCCCGCGGCCAAACCGAAGGCGAAGCCCGCCGCCAAGCCGCCGGCGGTGCTCCCGTCGGTCGAGCTGACCGAGCAGCTCATGTTCAAGCTGATGATGGCGGAAGTCGCGCTCCAGCGCGGACAGCCCGAGATCGCCGTGCCCGCGCTGCTCGAGCTCGCGCGCGAGACTCGCGACCCGCGCCTCGCACAACGCGCGACCGAAGCCGCGTGGAACGCGCGCTTCCCCGATGCCGCGGTCGAAGCCGCAGGCATCTGGCTGCAGGCGGAGCCCGGCAACGCGCGCGCGAGGCAGGTGCTCGCAGCGATGCTCGCGAGCCAGCAGAAGCTCGGTCCGGCTCGCGGCCATTTCGAGCAGTGGCTCGCCTCCGACCCGCAGAATGTCGGCCAGAGCTTTCTCCAGCTTTCGACGCTCCTCGCGCGCAACGCCGATCGCAAAGCCGTGCTCGAGCTCATGCGTGCGCTCGCCAAGCCGTACGGCAAAGTCCCCGAAGCGCGTCTCGCGGTCGCGCAGGCCGCGTGGAATGCCGGGAACGATGAGCTCGCCCTCGAAGAATCGCGCGCGGCGCTCAAGCTCAGCCCCGACCTCGAAGTCGCTGCGCTTTTCCACGCGCAGGCGCTGCAGAAGCGCTCGAACGACGAAGCGCTCGCGTTTCTCGCCGAGTACCTGAAGACTCACCCCGACGCGAAGGACGCGCGGCTCAATTACGCGCGCCTGCTGGTCACGAGCAAGCGCTACGCGGAAGCGCGCAAGCAGTTCGAGGCGCTGGTCGAGCAGTTTCCGCAGAACGGCGACGTGACGATGGCGGTCGCGCTGCTCGCGATACAGGCGAACGATTACGACAGCGCCGAGACCCAGTTGAAGCGCTCGCTCGACGCCGGCTACGGTGAGCCCGACATCGCGCGGGTCTACCTCGGCCAGATCAGCGAGGAGCGCAAGCGTTACGACGAGGCGCTGAAGTGGTACGGCGCGGTTCAGCCGGGCGAGCAGTACATCGGCGCGCAGGCCCGCTACGCCGGGGTCCTCGCCAAGCAGGGCCGCCTCGAGCTCGCTCGCAAACACCTGCAGCTCGTCGGCGCCCAGAACGCCGAGCAGCGCGTGCAGCTCATCCAGGCCGAAGCGCAGCTCCTGCGCGACGCGAACGCCTACAAGGACGCTTTCGACCTGCTCGGGCAGGCGCTGCAGAAAGCGCCCGACAATCCGGACCTGCTGTACGACTACGCGATGGCCGCCGAGAAGGTCAACCGCGTCGACCTGCTCGAATCGAACCTGCGCAAGCTGATCCAGTTCAAACCCGACCACGCGCACGCTTACAACGCGTTGGGCTACACCCTCGCCGAGCGCAACGAGCGCCTTCCCGAAGCGCAGCAACTCATCGAAAAAGCGCTCACGCTCTCGCCCGACGATGCATTCATCATGGACAGCATGGGCTGGGTCCTGTTTCGCATGGGCCGCACCAAGGAAGCCTTGGATTACCTGCAGCGCGCCTATACCTCGCGCCCCGACGCCGACATCGCCGCGCACCTGGGCGAAGTGCTGTGGGTGAGCGGCCAGCAGGACGCGGCACGCAAGCTCTGGTCCGAAGCGCTGAAAGACAACGCGCAGAACGAAGCCCTCCAAAGCACCATCAAGCGCCTCTCCCCGGTCATCCTGCCCATCGCGCGATGAGGCGCCGGCTTTTCGCCGCCGCGGCGGTGGCGGCGCTGCTCGTCGCGTGCGCCGCAGTCCCGCTCGCGCCGCGGGCTCCCCAGCCTTTCGATCTGGTCGGCCGCATGCTCGTCACCTACAGCGGCGGCGCGCTGACCGCGAATACGCGATGGGAGCACGCGCCCGAACAGGACCAGATCTGGCTCATGACGCCGACCGGGCAGACCCTCGCCTACATCGTCGACACCCCGAACGGCGCGACGCTCACCAGCGCCGACCAGAAGCAGTACCGCGCGGGCAGCGTCGAAGCGCTCACGCGCCAGGCGCTCGGCTGGTCGTTGCCGCTCGCGCTGATGCAGTACTGGGTCAAAGGCGAGCCGGCGCCTTCGAGCGCGCCGCAGGGGCTCGAGCGCGGCCCCGACAGCCGGCCGCGCGCGCTCACCCAGAACGGCTGGCGAGTGGCTTTCGCCTATTACGAGGACGGCCCTTTTGCAGGCAGGGTCCGCAGGCTCGACCTGAACGACGGCGCCAACGAGATCCGCGTCGTCGTCGACAACTGGCGGGACGCGCAGCCGTGATGACCGGGGCGGCGCAGCGTTTCCCCGCGCCCGCGAAGCTCAACCTCATGTTGCGCATCGTCGGGCGGCGCGCCGACGGCTACCACCTGCTGCAGACCCTTTTTCGCTTCATCGATTACGGCGACACGGTCGCGCTGCGAGTGCGCGCCGACGGGCAGATCCGCCGCACGCGCGAGCTGCCGGGCGTTCCCGAGGACAGCGACCTCACGGTGCGCGCCGCGCGCCTGCTCCAGCACGCCACCGGAACCGCGCTGGGCGCCGAGATCGAAGTCGAGAAGCGCCTTCCAATGGGCGCGGGGCTCGGCGGAGGCAGCTCGGATGCGGCGACGGTCCTCGTCGCGCTGAACCGCTTGTGGCGCACCGGCCTCACCCGCGCGGCACTGCAGACGCTGGCGCTCGAGCTCGGCGCGGACGTGCCGGTCTTCGTGTTCGGAGAGAGCGCATGCGGGGAGGGCGTCGGCGAGCTTCTCACGCCCGTCGCGCTGCCGCCGGCATGGTACGTCGTGCTCACGCCGCCGGTCAGCGTCGCGACCGCTGCAGTCTTTTCCCATCCGGATTTGAAACGAGACTCGAAAACGATTAAAATACAGGGCTTTTCAGCCGCCGCTCATCTTCAGGCAATCGCGGCAAACGACATGCAGGCGCTCGTTTGCCGCCTGTACCCGGAAGTGGCAGGTCATCTCGAATGGCTCAGCCGGCAGATCGAAAGAGAAAGTGAAAGCGCTCCCGGGCAGCAGGGGCCGGCGCTCATGACCGGTTCGGGCGCTGCGGTGTTCGCGGCTTTCGAGAGCGAGCGCGCCGCGCGCGAGGTGCTGGGGCGGCTGCCCGAGACGATGAGCGGTTTTGTCGCTCGCGGGCTGGATCGGCATCCGCTGTGGCAGCAGGCAGGCGCGGCGGAAGCTGAAAAGCAGTAGCAGTTTGTTTATGCGTGACTAAAGTTACCGGACGGCCGGTGCAACACGATCGGCCGTCGGCACGTTGGGGGCAGGCAGGGTACTAGCCGGCCGCCCGACACTGGTGGGGAGTCGCCAAGCTGGTTAAGGCACCGGATTTTGATTCCGGCATGCGAAGGTTCGAATCCTTCCTCCCCAGCCACCTATCTACCGCTCGCGGCGTTTTGAACGTCGCGAGAGGATCTACCGCTCGCGGCGTGTTTCCAACGCCGCGAGCGGAATCTGCCGTTGAGGGTGTTTTGAACACCACCAGCGGGAATCTGCCGTCCGGGTTGTTTTCGAGGGCCCGGCGGTGCGAACGGCCCGCATTTCTCGACTGAAAAGCGGGCCGCTGTTGTTTTTG
>JAQGNC010000224.1 GCA_028292065.1 Betaproteobacteria bacterium | reverse complement strand
GGCGCCCCTTCCGGCGCCTCGCGATGACATCAGCAGGTCATTGCGAGGAACGCGGTGACGAAGCAATCTCGAGGCGCTCGCTGGTGTGTGTTGATGGCATCGCCATCGCTTCCCCTCACCCTAACCCTCTCCCCGCTATCGCGGGGCGAGGGAAACGTCTACCGACGACTCAGCTTGCAGCGCCCAGCACTTTCGCGAGGTCCTGCTTCGCCGTCAGGATGTCCTCCCACAGATCCCCGTTCTTCGCGAGGAACGCGGGGACGTTCGCCATGGTGTAGTCGAGCGGGCCGGCTTTCTCGAGCGCTTTCCACGTGAGCGGCATCGATATCGGCGCGCCCGGCGCCGAGCGCACCGAGTACGGCGCGCTCAACGTTTTCACGCGGATGTTCATGGTGTAGTCGAAGAACACTTTGCCGGTGCGCCGCGTGGTGTCCCAGTCGATGGTGATGAGGTCGGGGTGCTCGCGCAGCAGGTGGCGCGCGATCGTCCCGGCGAAAGCGCGCGCGGCATCGAAGGGGATGGTGCGGATCACCGGCACGAGGATGTGCAGGCCGGTCTTGCCCGAAGTCTTCACGAACGATCTCAGCGCCATCGCATCGAGAAGCGCTTTCAGGAGGACAGCGACCGCTTTGCCTTTTTCGAAAGCTTCCACGTTGAACTCGGGCTGGCCTCCCTGCGCTTCCTTGCCCGAGTAGATGTACGGGTCGATGTCGAAGACGAGGTAATCAGGGTAGTTCAGGATCGACGCCTGCAGCGCCGCGGCCGAGCTCGTGTAATCGGTGCTCGCGCCTTTCACGTCGGGTTCGGGGTTCGCGCGCGAATGCCATACGTGCAGCTCGAGCGTGCCGACGTGCGAGAGCCACAGCAGGGTCGCCATGTTGTTGCAGAGGAGAAATTCTTCGGCGACGCGGTTCTTCTCCGAGAAAATCGAAATCGTTTGGACGAACGTCGGCAGGCGCTGCTCCCAGTGGAACTGCACGAAACGCTTGCCGGTGATCCCTTCGGGCATGCGGATCAGCGTGAGCGGCCGGTCCCGCAAATGCGGCAGCATGTAAGGGCCGGCGTGCAGCAGATAGCGCACGAAGTCGCGCCGGGTGTACTCGCGCAGGTCGTGCTGCGCGGGCCACAGCACTTTGTCGAGGTTCGTGATCGCGACACGCTCGCGGTCGAGCTCGAGAGTCACCTTGTCGCCGGCGGCGTCCAGCGCTCGCAACGCGTCAGCGTACGGCGCGTGCTTTCGCGTCGCTGCCCGCTCAGGTCTCCCCGACTTCGTGCGTTTGGCTTTTGCCGCCATCGTGCGTGCGGTGCGCCGTCAGGCGGTGCGCAGCCTGAACAGACGCGCGAGGAAGATCGCCGCGAAAGGCAGCGCGAGCGCGAGCAGGGTCTGCACGATCAGCAGATCGCCGAGCTGGCTGTAGTCCGCGGCGGTCTTCACGGCGCCGCTCACGGCGTCTTTCACTTCGCGGGTGATCACGAAACTTTCATTGAGATACTTCGTGCCGAGCTGCGAGAGCGACAGCGCGAGGTTCGTGAACGACGCCATCACCGCGAAGTAAGTCGCTTTCAGGTTCTGCGGCGCCGAGCGCGCGATCCACGCGAGCATCGGGATCATCGCGATCTGCCCGAGCGGCGAATCGAGCGCGGTGTTGACCAGCGCGATGAAGCGGGCGTCGACCACGCCCCCGGTCATGCGCGCGGTCCATTCGTGCAGCCCGTAGAACATGCCGATGTAAGGCATCGCCAGCACCGCGCCGCACACGGTGAGGAAACCGACGACGTAAGTGATCGAGCGCTCAGCCATGAAGCGCCGGAAGATGAACATGCCGGCGAGCGTGAGCGCGCTGCCGATGAGGTCGAGCACACTGAAGAACTGCTGATCGAAATTCAGGCTGTCGATCATCCACCAGCTCGCGCCCGGCCCCGGGGACGGGATCGCGCGGAACACGAAAATCACGATCGCGGTGCCGATCAGGGTCTCGCGTGAAGAAGGATCGAGCTCTCGGGTGAGTCTTGCGACGAGAAAAGTGACGATGGCGAAAGAGCCCGCGAAGATGATTTCCTGGCTGTACCGCGAGTCGCTCAGGCCCATCGCGACGGTGAAGACGACGAATACGAGGCTGCCGCCGAGGATCCACCAGTTCGCATTCGGCCGCTCGTCGGGCTGCGACGTGACCGCGCGCACTTGCGCTTCGCTCATGCCGGTCGCGCGAAGGCGCGCGCGCTCGCGCGATTTCAGGATGGCGGCGACGACGATGCCAAGCACCGAGATCAAAGGTATCGAGAGCGCCATCAGGTAGACCTGCCCGTAGAGCGCGGCCATCTGCGCGGCCGGCAGGTTCTTCACGTCGGAAAAGACGTAGAGATTGATGAGCGCGACGAGCACGCTGCCGCCGATGATCGCCACGCGGCCGAGCGTCTGCATCGTCGTGTGCATGAGCTTGCGGCGCTCAGGATCGATGGGCTTGCCGTCGTCGTCGACCTGCGGCACCGCTTCGACGGTCATTGCATCGGCGACCGCATCCTGGATGACGTAGCCGATCGGCGCGAGGATGACGCTCAGCACGTACCACGCCTCGGCCGGCATCGTCGCTTCCATCGCCGCACGGTCGTAGATGAGCCCGACCATGATGAGCAGGCTCAACGCGATGAGCCCCGCGCCGAGATAGACGAGCCAGCTCTTCCAGCGCCACAGCAGGTCGACCAGGTGCCCGACCGGCATCTTGAGCGCCCAGGGTATCCCCGCCCAGAAGCCGAGCCCCGCGAGAAACGCGGCCGACATCCCGAGATAATCCTTCACGAAGAAGGTGCCGACGATGCTGGTGATGCCGGAGATACCCGCGGCCATGTACACCATCAGCGGCGGCAGATACGACAGGCGCATCTCGCGCCCGAGCTCGAGGATGTTCGCATCGAACCAGCGCCACAGCGCGGCATGCATGGCCACGTCGGTCGGCGCGGCGGGTGTCTGATCGGTCAGCGGTTTTTGCATTGAGCTTTTTTTAGCAAGGATCGTACGACGAAGATTAGCGCAGGCGGGGTCGCGTGCAGCAAGGACCTTCGTCGTCTTCTGCAGGCGGGCTACGCGACGCAGTCGCCACCGCGCCAATTGCCGGCACAACCACCCCCATCCCGACCTTCCCCCTGAAGGGGAAGGAGAGTTATCCGCGGCGCGGATCACGTCCCCTCCCCTTCAGGGGGAGGGTTAGGGTGGGGGTGGGTTGAAGGAAAGGAGGCGCGGAGGGAAACCTTGGTTTCCTTCCGCATCGTTCACCGCCCGCAGGGTCCCGAAGGGACCCTTCAGGGGGAAGGTCGGGATGGGGGTGGTTTTAGGAAGGGATGACAACCGCCTAAACCGCTTCCCCTTCCATGAACTGCAGCCGCGCGAGGTGCGCGTAGAGGCCGTCTTCGCGCAGCAGCGCCTGGTGTGTGCCGATCGCGTGGATGTGCCCGCGCTCGAGCACGACGATGCGGTCGGCGGTGCGCACGGTCGCGAGACGGTGGGCGATCACGAGGGTGGTGCGTCCTTCGGACAGCCGCTCGAGCGCCTGCGCGACCTGGCGCTCGCTTTCGGCGTCGAGCGAGCTCGTCGCTTCGTCGAGCAGCAGGATCGGCCTGTCGGCGAGCAGCGCGCGCGCGATCGAGATGCGCTGGCGCTGCCCTCCCGAGAGCTTCACCCCGCGCTCGCCGAGGTTGGTATCGAATCCCTGCGGCAGGTGCTCGATGAATTCCAGCGCGTGAGCGGCGGCGCACGCGTCGCGCACCTCGTCGTCCGTCGCGTCGGGCCGCCCGAAGCGCACGTTCTCCGCGACGCTCGCGGCGAATATCACCGGGTCCTGCGGCACGAGGGCGATCGCGTTGCGTAAATGCAGCGGATCGCAGTGGCGAATGTCGGCGCCGTCGATGAGCACACGGCCCGAGGTCGGGTCGTAAAAGCGCAGCAGCAGCGCGAACACCGTGGATTTGCCGGCCCCCGACGGGCCGACCAGCGCGACGCGCTCGCCCGGCCTCACCTCCAGGGAGAGAGGCCCGAGCGCGACATTCTCCGGCCGCGTCGGATACGAAAACGTCACGTCGTCGAAGCGGATCGCGCCGGCGACGCGCGGCGGCAGGTGGATGGCCGGATTCGCCGGCGCCAGCACCGAGGGCGTGTCGAGGAGCTCCATCAGGCGCTCGGTCGCGCCCGCGGCTTTCTGGATCTCGCCCCACACTTCCGACACCGTGCCGGCACCGCTCGCGACGACGGCGGCATAGAACACGAACGCGGAAAGCTGCCCGACGGTGAGGCGACCCGCAAACACGTCGTGCCCGCCGATCCACATGATGATGCCGATCGCGCAAAAGCCGATCAGCATCACCAGCGAGATGAGCCACGCTTTCATGCGCACACGGATCGCGCTCGCAGCGTAAGTCTCTTCGACCGCGGCGTTGAACTGGTCGCGCGTGCGGCCCTCGTGTCCGTACGCCTGCACGGTGCGGATCTCGTGCAGCGACTCGTCGACGTGCGCCGAGACCTCCGCCAGCCGATCCTGGGTCATGCGCGAGAGCCGCCTCACGTGCCGGCCCATGAGCAGGATCGGGATGATCGTCGCGGGTACGCCGAGCACGATCAGCGCGGCGAGCTTCACGCTGGTGAGGAAAAGGAGCACCAGCGCGCCGATCATCATGAGGCCGTTGCGCAGGAACATCGAGAAGCCGAACCCGATCACCTGGCGGAGCTGCTCGGTGTCGTTGGTGAGGCGCGAAGCGATCTCGCCGGTGCGAACCGAATCGAAAAATGCCGGCGAAAGGCCCACGACGTGCGCGAACACCGCTCGCCGAAGATCCGCGATGACGCGCTCGCTTACGGTCATCATGAGATAGAAGCGCGTCCACGTCGCCGCCGCGAGTATGAAAGCCACGCCCACCACCGCCATGAGGCCGAGGTTGAGCAGGTGCGGGTCGGATTTCATGAAGCCCGCATCGACCACGTGCCGCATCCCCTGGCCGAGCGCGAGCACGCAGCTTGCGGCGACGACGAGCGCGACGAGCGCCCCCGCGAGCCGTCCGCGATAGGGCTTGAGGAAGCGGGCGAGGCGCAGCAGCTGAGAGACGTCGCCGCGCGGCGGTGGGGTGAGGCGGGAGGATTGGGACACTACGGAATCCGAAGGTGGGCGGGACATGGGTATTGTGTATGAGCTACGCAGATGTGACGGTGCGAAAGGCTCGAAGTTGCAGCTTCGGTGCTGAACCCGCCCTCGCTACGCGCGGGCTCCCCGACTACGGCGGGGAGGTAGACCAGCGTACCCAGCTTGAGCCTTTCATCAAACCCACCCCCATCCCAACCTTCCCCCTGAGGGGGAAGGAGAGTTATGCCCGCTGGGCATCACAAAAACATTCCCTCCCCCTCAGGGGGAGGGTTAGGGTGGGGGTGGGTTGCAGTGCTTCAGAGTAATGGAGCGAGCGCGCGCGAGGCGGAAGGAAGCGAGATTCAAGGAGGCAAGCCTTGATTCCCCTCTTTCGCGTTCAGCGAATGTCCGAAGGCTCCTCAAGGATACGGATTTTCAGGCTTACCCGTGGTCAGCAAATGGTAGTAACTCGCAACGAACAGATTCATCCGGTAGTAGTTGCGAACGTCCTTGTACTTCTCGAAAGGCGCCGCCTTGACGATGTCGTCGGGGCTCATGCCCTTGGCAACGGCGACTCGCATGCCGGCATCGAAATCGGAAAGCATGCGCGCCTCGTCGAGCACGTCCTGGCGGGTGCCGATGTCGCCGTGCCCGCCGAGGTACTGGTCGACGTCCATCCCGGCGATCCTGCGCAGCACTTCGACCCAGCCCTGCATCGACGGGGTGAACGACGGATTCGGCCAGCTCTGCTTGGAGAAAGGACCGCCGGCAAAGAGCACGCGCTCCTTCGGGAAGTACACGAAAGTGTCTCCGGGATTCTGTCCGGCGCCGATGTAGAAAATCTCGATCTCGCGGCCGCCGAGGGTCAGCGGGTAGCGCCGGGTGAACGTGACGTCGGGCAGCGTCAGCTTCACTTCCGCCGGGTCGTATCCGCGCTGCTTGAAGTAACCCATGCGCCGCTTCATCTCGAGATCGAAGTTCGCCTTCATCATCCCGGCGGTGTCGACGTGCGCGATGATCTTCGCGCCTTCGCGCTTGAACACCGAGTTTCCGAAATAGTGGTCCCCGTGCGCGTGGGTGTTCACGACCCAGCGTATCGGCTTGTCGGTGATCTTGCGTATCGTCGCGAGGAGCTCTTCCGCGCGCTTCGGATGCTGGCGGGTGTCGATGACGAGCACGCCTGCGTCGGTGACGAGAAAAGCGCTGTTCGACTCCTGGTGGTGATACTGGAAGTACAGCCCCGGCGCGACCTCCCTCACCGAGATGGGGATGTCTTTCTCGAGGATCTCGCCCTCGCCGCTCGCGGCGGCGTGAACCGCAGGCGTCGTCGACACCGCGAGCGTCGCCACGAGGGCGAGCGCCCGAAAAAATGCTGCGAACGACATCATCTTCTCCACGGTGAACGCCACCTTGCGATTATAAAAGGTCCATGTCCCACCTCTGACGCCGCCCCTCGTCGCGTGCTTTCTTTTCTTCCTTACGGCCTTTAAGCCATTTTCACTACGATCTTGCCGGTCATCTCGTTC
>JAQGNC010000567.1 GCA_028292065.1 Betaproteobacteria bacterium | reverse complement strand
CCTCGCAATGACACGTGGTTGTCATCGCGAGGAGCCGGCTAGGGCGACGTGGCGATCCCGTGGCGCACGGCGTTTTCAAGCGCCTCGAGATTGCTTCGTCACGCGCTGCTCGCAATGACACGTGGTTGTCATCGCGAGGAGCCCCGTAAGGGCGACGTGGCGATCCCGTGGCGCACGGCGTTTTCAAGCGCCTCGAGATTGCTTCGTCACCGCGTTCCTCGCAATGACCATCAGCTGTCATCGCGAGGAGCCCGTAGGCGCGACGCGGCGATCCCGTGGCGCACGGGCAACCGGTTTCGAGCGCCTCGAGATTGCTTCGTCACGGCGTTCCTCGCAATGACACACCAGCTTCGTCATGGCATTCCTCGCAACGACAACCGTCGGCTAGTCCGGAAGCCCCGCTTTACATCACTCCCACGCCTGGCGCTTGCGCGAAAGCTCGTCGGCGAGACGCCGGTATGAACCGAACCGGCGCTGTGAAATCTGGCCGCGCTTGGCCGCGTCGAGCACCGCGCAGCCCGGCTCGCTGATGTGCTTGCAATCGCGGAACCGGCAGTTGCCGAGCAGCGGCCTGAGCTCCACGAAAGCCTGGGCGGCGTCCGCCGGGGTCAGGTGATGCAAGCCGAATTCCTGCAAGCCGGGGGAATCGATGATGTGGCTGTCCGGGCCCAGGTGGTAGAGCTCGGCGTGCGTCGTGGTGTGACGCCCGCTGTTGAGTGCCATCGATATTTCCGCGACGCGCGCGGCGGCGTGTGGAACCAGTCCGTTGATGATGGTCGATTTGCCCATTCCCGACTGGCCGACGAGCACGCTCGTATGACCCTCCAGGTGCGTCCTGAGCGGCGAGAGATCGCTTTTGGCGCTGAGCTGCACGAGGTCGTAGCCCAGGCGCCGGTAAGGGCCGAGGGTTTCGAGGGCGCGAGCGGTCTCCGGCAGGTCGATCTTGTTCAGCACGATGATCGCGCGGATGCCCGCGTGCTCGGCGCCGACGAGACAGCGGTTGACGAGGTCTTCGCTGAATGCCGGAGAGCCCGCGACCACCATGACGACCTGCGTCGCGTTGGCCGCGATCAGCTTCTGGCGGTTCGCGTCGGATCGGTAGAAAAGGGTCTGGCGCGGATCGGTCGTCTCGATGATTCCACGGTCGCCGGTTTTCGCGTAACGCACGTGGTCGCCGACCGCGACATCGCTGCGCTTGCCGCGGGTCATGCATTCGATTTCGACGCCGGGCTCGATTTCGACGCGGTAGCGGCGTCCGTGGGCCGCGACCACCCATCCAGCCTCGAGTGCCGCGGTCTCGCGCGTCGGGCGCGCCATCAGCGAGCCGAACCCGTCATAGGTCGAAGAGCTTGTCGAGCTTGGCGGCGCAGATGAAATCGTTCTCCGACAGCCCGCCGATCGCGTGCGTGATGTACGCGACGCGGCACGTGTTGTAGCCGACGGTCATGTCGGGATGGTGATCTTCGCGATGCGAGATCCACGCCGCCGCGTTGACGAACGCGAGGGCCTGGTAGTGATTCTTGAACGAGTAAGTCTTGGCAATCGCGCCGTTCTCGAGCGTCCAGCCGTCGAGTTGCCTGAGCAGGTTCTCGACTTCGGCCGGCTTCAGCGGATCGACGCCGCCTTCGCACGGTTTGCACTTGCCCTGTGCGAGATCGCTCACGGGCGTCACGTTCCTCGCGCCTGCTGCAGCCGCGAAATCCGCGCGAGCGCAGGCGGGTGCGAGTCGTAGAAAGCCGAATGCACCGGGTCAGGCGTCAGCGTGGACGCGTTGTCCTTGTAGAGCTTGACGAGCGCCGAGGCGAGATCGCCTGCGGAGGCGTTCTGCGCCGCGTAATGGTCGGCTTCGAACTCGTGCTTGCGCGAGTAGCTCGACAGGAGCGGCTGCAGCAGGAAGGTGAAGCTCGGCAGCACCAGGAAGAACAGCACCATCGCGACCGCCGTCGATCGCGCTTCGACGTTGAGGCCGGCGTAGAACCACTCCTGGTGCATCGCGAAGTCGAGGAGCCACAGGAAGGCGAGGCTGCCGAGGAAGATCCACACGATGCGCTTCATGACGTGGCGCAGGCGGAAATGCCCGAGCTCGTGCGCGAGCACCGCTTCGACTTCGGAAGGCGAGAGCCGCGCGAGCAGGGTGTCGAAGAAGATGATGCGCTTGGATTTGCCGAAGCCGGTGAAGTAGGCGTTGCCGTGGCTGCTGCGCTTCGAGCCGTCCATCACCATCAACCCTTTGACCTTGAAGCCGCAGCGCGCGAGCAGCTTCTCGACGCGCTCCTTCAGGTCCGGATCCTGCATCGGCGAGAAACGGTTGAAGAGCGGCGCGATCCACATCGGGTAGGCCGCGAGCATGAAGAGGTTGAAGACGACCCACACGCCCCATGCGTAAAGCCACCAGTACTCGCCCGAGGCCTGCATGAGCCACAGCACGCACGCGGCGAGCGGCAGGCCGAATGCGGCGGCGAGCGCGGCGTTCTTCGCGAAATCGATCCAGTAGAGCGCGGGGGTCATCTTGTTGAAGCCGAAGCGCTCCTCGAGCCGGAACGTGCGGTAGAGGCCGAGAGGCAGCTCGACGATCGTGGTGAAGACCGACAGGATCGCGATCAGCGCGAGCCCGCGGCCGATCTCGCCGTCGAAAGCGCGCGAGGCCGCGTCGTATATGAGCTGCACGCCGCCGCCGAATGTCAGCCACAGCACGAGCGCGGTATCGACGCCGATCGATACGAGCGCGAGGCGAGTCTTGGCGGCGGTGTAATCGGCGGCGCGCTGATGCGCGTCGAGACTCACTTCGCTGGAGAATTGCGGCGGCACCGCCGAGCGATGGGCCTGCACGTAAGCGATGTGCCGGGCGCCGAGCCACAGACGCAAAGCGGTGGCGAGCAGGAGCACGACAAGGAAGGTGATGCCGAACGTCGTCACGAATGGAAACGCCTGAACTGTGACACAATCGAAGGCTGCAAAAAGCATGCTGCCGAAGTCGGCCGCCGTCGAACACAGGCGGCCAAAAAGCGGAACTCATTATGGCACAAGACCCCCTCAACCTCATCTGGATCGACATGGAGATGAGCGGCCTCGATCCCGAGACCGATCGCGTCCTCGAAGTCGCGATCGTGATCACCGACAGCACGCCCGAACTGAATACCGTCGCCGAGGCGCCGGTGCTGGTGGTGCATCAGTCCGACGACGTGCTCGAGCGCATGGACGACTGGAACCGCTCGACCCACGGCAAGTCGGGCCTGATCGAGCGGGTGAAGGCGTCGACGCTGACCGATGCAGATGTGGAAGAGCAGATGGTCGCGTTCATTTCCGAGTACGTGCCTCAAGGTAAATCGCCGATGTGCGGCAACTCGGTGCACCAGGACCGGCGCTTTCTCTCGCGCTACATGCCGCGGCTCGAAGAATACTTTCTGTACCGCAACCTCGATGTGAGCACGCTGAAAGAGCTGTGGCGCCGCTGGAAGCCGTCCCTGACCGGCTTCGCCAAGCACGGCAAGCACGAAGCGCTCGCGGACATCCACGAGTCGATCGATGAGCTGCGGTATTACCGCGAGCATTTCCTGAAAATCTGAAGAGCCTGTCGTTGCGCGGCAGACACGGTCATCGTCGCCGCGCGCGAGGCGGCACTCTCCGGCACACCGTGGTGTGGCTCGCGCTCATGGCGGGCGTCGGGTGGCTCTTCTACGGCTACACCGAAGGCGAGCTCAACCCCAACCGCGTCCCGCAGGTCACCGGCGCGGGCGAGATCGTCCTGAAGCGCGACCGCGCGGGCCACTTCACCGCGGGCGGCCAGATCAACGGCCAGCCGGTGCAGTTCCTCGTCGACACCGGCGCCTCGCAGATCGCAGTGCCGCGGCAGCTCGCGGAAAGCCTCGGCTTGAAACGCGGCCTGCCGATACAGCTCATGACCGCGGCCGGACCTTCGCGCGGTTACATGACGCGGCTCGAGAGCGTCGAGCTTGCGACGCTGCGGTTGAACGACGCATCCGCGATCATCGCTGACGGCCTGGACCCCGGCACCGTGCTGCTCGGGATGAATTTCCTGCGCCAACTCGAGATCACGCAGCGCGGCGACGAGCTGATCCTGAAGCCGTTGAAGAAGGCGGCGAGGTCGAAGTAAGCCGCTGACCAAAACCGGGATCTGTCCCTGGGGTCTGACCCCGGCTTTTTGGGGTCAGACCCCGGTTTGGCTTTTTGGGTCAGACCCCGGTTTGAACCCGGGTTAATCGAGCCTGAGCTCGCCGTCGAACTTCACGTTCAGGTCGAGCGTGCCGACGGTCAAGGTCATTTGCGCAGGCATCGTCTCGCTGCCTTTGAGCTTCCCGTCTTCCAGCGCTTTCCTGACCGCTTTTTCGATCGCGAGCTGCGAGTTGACGCCGACGGTCTTCAGGAACTTGCGGATACTCATGTTCAGGGCTTCATCGTTCATGTGATTCTCCAACTGAAGTTTACGCACGCGTTCCTGGCGTGCGTCTCGAATCTCCCCTCGCCCCGCAGGGGAGAGGGGTCGGGGGTGAGGGGTAGCGCAAGTTTACGCACCCGTTCTTGCGTGCGTCTCGAATCTCCCCTCGCCCCACAGGGGAGAGGGGTCGGGGGTGAGGGGAAGCGCAAGTTTACGCACCCGTTCCTGCGTGCGTCTCGAATCTCCCCTCGCCCCACAGGGGTGAGGGGCAGCCGGCGCTAGCGTTTACCGCCGGTGTAATCGATCAATCCGTTCGTCGAGCTGTCGTGGCTCGTCACAGGTGAGGCACCGGCGAGTTCGGGCAGTATACGGTCCGCGAGCTTCTTCCCCAGCTCCACGCCCCACTGGTCGAAAGCGTTCACGCCCCAGATCACGCTTTGCGCGAACACTTTGTGTTCGTAGAGCGCGATCAGCGCGCCGAGTGCACGAGGGGTCAGCGCGTCGAGCACGAGCGTGCTCGTCGGGCGATTGCCGGGAAAAACCTTGTGCGGCAGCAGGCGCTCGACTTCAGCGGAAGGCAGCCCCTGCGCAGTCATCTCGGCGCGCGCTTCCTCGGGCGTCTTGCCGCGCATCAGCGCTTCGGTCTGGGCGAAGCAGTTCGCGAGCATGATCGCGTGGTGCTGCGGCAAGGCGTGATGCGGCTTGCAGCAGACGATGAAGTCCGCGGGCACGATCTGCGTCCCCTGGTGCAGCATCTGGTAGAACGCGTGCTGCCCGTTGGTGCCGGGCGCGCCCCACACGACGGGACACGTGTCGTAATCGACCGGCTCGCCTTCACGAGTGACCCGCTTGCCGTTGCTTTCCATCTCGAGCTGCTGCAGATAATCGGGAAAGCGCTTCAGGCGCATGTCGTACGGCAGCACCGCGTGTGCGCCCCTGCCGAAAAAATCCCCGTACCACACGCCGAGCAGCGCCATGACGACCGGCATGTTGCGCTCGAAAGGCGCGGAGGCGAAATGCTCGTCCATGCCGCGCGCGCCTTCGCACATCGCTTCGAACGCATCCATGCCGACCGCGACGGCGATCGGCAGGCCGACCGCCGACCACAGCGAATACCGTCCGCCGACCCAATCCCAGAATTCGAAGATACGCGAATCATCGATGCCGAAACCGTGCGCGGCTTTGACGTTCGCCGTGACCGCGGCGAAGTGCTCGCCGCTGCGCTCGCCCACCGCATTTGCAAGCCACGCACGAACTGTGTTGGCGTTGGTCAGGGTCTCCTGCGTCGAGAACGTCTTGGACGCGACGATCGCGAGCGTCGTCTCGGGGTCTAGCCCTTTGATCACCGCTTCGACGTGAGCCCCGTCGACGTTGGACATGAAGTGCACGCGAAGCGGGCCGGCGTAAGGCGCCAGCGCTTCGACCGCGAGCGCAGGTCCCAGGTCGGAACCGCCGATGCCGATGTTGATCACGTCGGTGAACGCGCGGCCGGTCGCGCCTTTGAGCGCGCCGCTGCGCAGCGCATCGGAGAAACGCCGCATCTGCGCGCGCACTCGCACCACATCCTGCGTCACGTCGCGGGCGTCGAGCATGACCGGTCGGTTCGCGCGCAATGCAGTGTGCAGGGCGGGGCGGTCTTCGGTGACGTTGACGCGCTCGCCGGACATGAGGCGCCGGGTCCAGCCGCGCAGGTCGCGCGCCTCTGCGAGCGCCGCGAGCAGGCGCATCGTCTCAGCTGTGACGTAATGCTTCGAGTAATCGAGCAGGAGCTCGCCTTGCGAGATCGTGTGCCGCTCGAAGCGCTGCGGGTTCGCGGCGAAAAGCTCGCGCAGATCGAAGCGCGTGGTGCGCTGATGATCCGCGAGCGCCTGCCACGCAGGGAGGGAAGTGAGCGTAGAAGACATACTGAATTGTATACTCGAAGGCCTCGAACCACGGGCCGTCGCCCGGCATCCCGGCGACCCAACCATGCCTATACACACCGCTTTCGCGCGCGCGCTACGCGACCTCGCGAATCCCCGAGTGCTCAGCGTCCTGTTGCTGCCAATGCTCGGCGCGATCACGCTGTGGTCGCTGCTCGGATGGTTCTTCTGGGACGCGTGGAGCGGCGGCTTGCGCGCAGCGATCGACTCGACGGCGGCCGGCGCGTGGCTCGTCGCTCACGGCGCGGCGTGGCTCGCCGGCAGCGCGAGCGCGCTCCTCGTCATTGCGCTCCTGCTGCCGGCGATCTTCATCACCGCAGTCGTCATCACCGAGCTCATCGCGATGCCGATGATCGTGTCGGTGGTCGAGCGCCGCTATCCCGGTCTCACCCGGCGCGGCGGCGGCACGGTCGTGGGGAGCATCGCCAATGCGTCCGTCGCAGTGCTCGTCTTCGCGGTGCTGTGGATCGTGACGCTGCCGCTGTGGCTCACCGGCGTGGGCGTCGCGGTGGTGCCTGCGCTCAACTCGGCGTACCTCAACCAGCGGCTATTCCGCTACGACGCGCTGTCCGAGCACGCCACGCGCGAGGAGTATCGCGAGATCGTGCAGCGTGCGAAATGGCGGCTGTACACGCTCGGACTGCTGCTCGCTTTGCTCTACTTCATCCCGTTCGTGAACCTCATCGCGCCGGTGGTATCGGGGCTCGCGTTCACGCATTTCTGTCTCGGGGAGCTTGCGCGGCTGCGCGGGAAGGCGTGAGGCGTGAGGCGTGAGGCGTGAGGCGTGAGGCGTGAGGCGTGAGGCGTGAGGCGTGAGGCGTGAGGCGTGAGGCGTGAGGCGTGAGGCGTGAGGCGTG
>JAQGNC010000217.1 GCA_028292065.1 Betaproteobacteria bacterium | reverse complement strand
GGCCGCCGATCAACGCGTGCGAGGAGCTCGACGGGATGCCGTACAGCCACGTCACGATGTTCCACACGATGGCGCCGAGCAGCGCGCCGAAGATGACGTAATGGTCGACGATGGCCGGGTCGATGATGCCTTTGCCGATCGTCGCCGCGACCTTGGTTTCGAACAGGAAGAAAGCGAGGAAGTTGAACCCGGCGGCCCACGCGACGGCGGTCAGCGGCCGCAGCACGCCGGTGGAGACGACCGTGGCGATGGAGTTCGCCGCGTCGTGAAAGCCGTTCATGAAATCGAACGCGAGCGCGACCAGGATCAGGAAAACGAGGACTTCGAACGACATGTGATGCTCTTTCGAATCGGCGCGTGGCGGCCGCTCAGGAGTTCTCGAGCACGATGCCCTGGATCACGTTCGCGACGTCTTCGCAGCGGTCGGTGACGCTCTCCAGCATTTCGTACACCGAGCGCATCTTCATCACCTGCTTCACGTCCGGCTCGTCGCGGAAAAGCTTCGCCATCGCGGAGCGCATGACGTGATCGGCTTCGGACTCGAGCCGGTCGATGTCCTGGCACACGATCATGATCGCCTTGGCGTTGTCCATGTTCGACAGCATGCCCACCGCGGCCTTGACCTTGTCGACGCACGCGACGCACAGCTCGGCGAGCCGCCGCGCTTCGGGCGTGATCGAGTGCACGTCGTAGGCGTAGATCGACTGCGACGTGTCTTCGATGACGTCGAGGATGTCGTCCATCTTGCTGATGAGCTGGTGGATGTCGTCGCGATCGAGCGGCGTGATGAACGTCTTGTGCAGGAGCTCGATCGCGGTGTGCGCGATCTTGTCGCCGCGTTTCTCGATCGACTCGATGTTGTACGCGCGGCGCTCGACGTCGTCGCCGCTGGTCATCAGGGTCGCGAGCTCGCGCACGCCGAGCACGAGCTCTTCGGCGTGCTCGTTGAATAGCTCGAAAAACCGTCCTTCGCGCGGCATGAGTCGGCCGAACATAACTCTCTCCTGGATTCATGCGGCGGAAGCGCCGCGGCTGGATGCGAAACGGCGCTATTTTATCGGTTTCCGCCCCGGCGGTACGGTCCGCCTCAACGTATACTCACGCTCTTTTCGAGCGCGGCCGGGTCGGCGCCGGACAGGCTTTGCAAACGTCCTCGGAACGGCGGTGGCTGGAGCCTGCACTCGCGTGGTATTTCGTCGCGGTGTGGGGATCCGGATTCGTCGCGACCAAGATCGGCCTCGCTCATGCGCCGCCTTTCACTTTTCTCTCGCTGCGCTTCGCGTTCGGGCTGGTGTGCCTCGTGCCGATCGTGCTGATCGTGAGACCCCGCTGGCCGCACTCGTTCGGCGAGCTCCGGCACGTGGTCGTCGCGGGCCTTCTCATGCACGCGGTCCATCTGGGCGGCAGCCACTACACCCAGTATCTGGGGATGTCGGCCGGCATCACTTCGGTGCTGCTGTCGATTCAGCCCCTCCTCACCGCGATGATCGCCGCGCGCTGGATGGGGGAGAAGCTCACGCGGCTGCAGTGGGCGGGCATCGCGATCGGCCTGATCGGCGTCGCGCTGGTCGTGTGGCATAAAGTCGACGTGCGCGAAGCGCGCCTCGGCAGCCTCGTCGCAGTCACGATCTCGCTGTTCGGCGTGACCGCGGGCACCCTTTACCAGCGCACTTTCTGCCCCCTCGTCGATCTGCGCGCGGCGGCCGTGGTGCAGTTCGCGTGCACGCTGCTGGTGCTCGTGCCGCTCGCAGCGCTGTTCGAGCACGCGCCGGTGATCTGGTCGTGGTCGCTCGCCGGCGCCATCGTCTATCTCGTCATCGGCGCCTCGATATTCGGCGTCAGCGCGCTCCACTGGCTGATGCGGCGCGGCCAGGCCGCCCGCGTCGCGAGCCTGATCTATCTCACGCCGGTGTTCGCGGTCCTCCCCGAATACCTCCTCTTCGGCGTCGTGCCGTCGCTTTTGAGCCTCGCCGGCATCGCCGTCACGACTTTCGGCGTGGCGCTCGTGGCGCTGCGCGGCCGCGGCGCGCGCATGGCGGCCGTTGCACCGGCCCGCTAGCCGCATGACCCTTTACCGCATCGGCGCCCTGACCGTCCTGCTGCACCTCGCGTTCGCCGGGATGCGGGTCGCGCAGTCGCTGTTCGCGCTGCACCTGGGCGCGAGCGCCGTCACGGTGGGCATGCTCATGTCGCTGCTCGCGATCGTGCCGATGATCTTCGCCGTCAGCTGGGGCCGCTATATCGACCGCGTCGGGGTGCGCATGCCGATGTACGCGGGCGCGGGCGCGATACTGGTCGCGCTGCTCTCGGCTTTTGCGCTGCCGCGCCTCGAGACGCTGTTCGTCATGAGCGCGATCGCCGGCAGCGGCTTCATGTTCTTCCATATCGCGGTCAACCAGGCCGCCGGCCTCATCGGCCGGCCTGAAGAGCGCGCGCGCAACTTCACCGTGCTCGCACTCGCGTTTTCGGTGTCGAGCTTTCTCGGCCCGATGACCGCGGGCTTCGCGATCGACCTGATCGGCCATCGCTACACCTTCCTGTTTTTCGCCGGCGTGATGGTGCTGACCCTCGTCCTGATGATGGTGTGGTCGATCGAGGTGCGGCGTCACGACACCGCTTTCAAGCCGGGGGAAAAGAAACGCCTGGGCGACCTGCTGCGAGTGCCCGGCATGCGCCGCGTTTTCGTCGTGAGCGCCCTGCTTTCGATGGCGTGGGACCTTTTCACGTTCGTCATGCCGATCCACGGCTCGCAGCTCGGGCTTTCGGCGTCGACCATCGGGCTCATCCTCGGCTGCTTCGGCGCCGCGGTTTTCGTGGTACGCCTCGTGCTGCCGCCGATCGTGCACCGTCTGAGCGAATGGAAAATGCTGGTCGGTGCGATGTTCGTCACGGGGGTGGGGCTGGCGCTGCTGCCTCTCGTGCACGACGTGGCGCTGCTGATGGCGCTCGCATTCCTCCTCGGGATGGGGCTGGGCGGCGCACAGCCGATGGTGATGGCGCTGCTCTACAACAAGGCGCCGCCGGGGCGCGGAGGCGAAGCGGTCGGTGTGCGCACCTTGCTGCTCAACTTCAGCCAGGCGGGCATTCCGCTCATGTTCGGCGCGCTCGGCGCGGCGCTGGGAATGGCGCCGGTGTTCTGGACGATGGCGCTGTCGCTGGTCGCCGGGGGCTGGTACGCGCGGCGCGGAGACTCCGACAAGACCGCCTCGCGGCGCTGAATCGGGCGCGCAAAATGAAGCGGCCGGCTCCGCTATCGCGGGCCGGCCGTCAGGAAACCGAGGGCG
>JAQGNC010000565.1 GCA_028292065.1 Betaproteobacteria bacterium | reverse complement strand
CAGGCTGCGCGCCTGCCGGTCGACGGCGCCGGCTCGTCACCGGATGGCGAAGTCGTCGCACGCGCGGTGGCGGAAAAGTCACCGGTCTTCGTCAACGATATCGGCACGGGCGCTTACGCCGGCGGAGTACTCGGCAAAGAGGCGATCGGACGAGGCTTGCGCTCGGTCATCGCGCTGCCTCTCACCGACCGCGAAGAAGTCAAAGCCGTGCTCGTGCTGTTCGCCAAGGAGGTCGATTTCTTCGACCAGGATGAAGTCAAGCTGCTGACGGAGCTGGCCGACAACATCTCGTTCGGCCTCGCGCACGTCGCGCGGGAACAGAAGCTCGAAAAGCTTTCGCGCATACGCGCGGTGCTGGGCCAGGTGAACGCGGCGCTCGTGCGGGTGAAGGATCGCGAAGAGCTGCTGCGCGAAACCTGCCGCATCGTCTCGGAGCACGGCAGGTTCGAGCTGGTGTGGACCGCGCTCATCGACGAGGACAGGCAGCACGTCGAGCCGGTCGCGTGGGCGGGCTTTTCGCGCGAGACCGCAACCGGAGTGACGTGGGAGACGCTCAAGGCCTCGCAGGTGACCCTGCACGAGGTCCTGCAAACGCGGCGTCCGGCGGTGCGCCACGACATCACCGATCAACACCACGGCGGCGTGCTGCGGCAGGAAGCGGTGCTCCGCGGCTGCAGCTCTGCGGTGTGCCTGCCTTTCCTCATCGACGGCAAGGTCGTGGCGGCGATCAACGTGTTCGCCCCCGGGGCGGGGTTCTTCGACACCGACGAGCTCGCCCTGCTGAGCGAGCTTACGGGCGACATCTCGTTCGCGCTCCACTCGATGGCGCGGCAGGAGCGGCTGGATTACCTCGCGTATTACGATCCGCTGACGGGGCTGCCCAATCGCCAGCTGTTCATGGACCGCGTCAGTCTCCAGACGCGATCGCGCGGCGGCGAGCCGGTGCTCGTGGCGGTCATCCTGTTCGAGATACAGCGTTTCAGGGCCATCAACGAGACGCTGGGCCGCAGCGGCGGCGACGAGCTGCTGACGCAGGTGGCGGCGAGGGTGGAGGCGGCATTCCAGGGCAAGGACCGGCTCGCGCGCGTGGGCGCGGACCGTTTCGGCGTCGTGGTGCGGGGGATACGCGATGCGGCCGCCGCCGCGGACGTCATCGAAAAACGCATATTCGGGTGCTTCGGCAGCGCGTTCCTGATCGGCGTCGAAGACGTGCGTGTCGTCGCCCGCGCCAGCGCCGCTTTGTACCCCGTCGACGGCACCGACGCCAATACCTTGTTCGCCAACGCCGAGGCCGCGCTCAAGCGCGCCAAATCGGCAGCTGCGCCGTACCTGTTCTACGCAGCGGAGATGAACGCACAGGCGGCGCAGTGGCGGCTGCTCGAGACCAAGCTCAGAGCCGCCGTGGACGGGCGGCAGTTCGTGCTGCACTACCAGCCGAAGATCGCGCTCGCGACCGGCGCGGTGTGCGGGCTCGAAGCGCTGATCCGCTGGCAGGACCCGTCCTCCGGGCTGGTCCCGCCGTGCGATTTCATTCCGATGCTGGAAGAGACCGGCCTCATCGTCGAAGTCGGGCAATGGGCGATCACGCAGGCGCTGACGGACCATTGCGCATGGACTTCGCGCGGCTGCGTCGTGCCTCGGATCGCAGTGAATGTCTCGGCGATCCAGCTCCAGCAAAACGACTTCGCGGACAAGGTGGTCGAAGCCGTGGAGCGAGCCTCGGCCCGGCCGGACGTGCTCGAGCTGGAAGTCACCGAAAGCCTGCTCATGCGTGACCTGGAGACGGTCATCGGCAAGCTGTCGACGCTTCGGCAGCTCGGCATACACATCGCGATGGACGACTTCGGCACCGGCTATTCATCGCTCAGCTACCTCGCGCGCCTGCCGATCAACGTGGTCAAGATCGACCGGTCGTTCATCACCGGCATGGCGGACAAGGCGCAGGACATGGCGATCGTGACGACGATCATCGCGCTCGCGCGCTCGCTCAATCTCCTCGTCATCGCCGAAGGCGTCGAAACCAGACAGCAGCTCGAGCTGTTGTCGCAGTTGGGATGCGATCAGGCCCAGGGCTATCTGTTCAGCAAACCGCTGCCGGCGGCCGAGGTCGAGCATCTGCTGCGATCGTCCGGGCGCACGTCGCGAGACGCGGTGGGCTCGCAAGGCGCAGCGAGCGCTTCAGGGTCGATGCCGCCGACGTCGTGACTCGTGTCACAATCCGCCGCACTGATGATTGCGAGAGGAGCGAAGACAATGGAACTCGGGTTGCGTGGAAAAGTGGCTGCGGTGACCGGCGGCAGCGAAGGTATAGGACGTGCGACGGTGCTGCGGCTCGTCGCCGAAGGCGCGAAAGTCGCGATGTGCGCGCGGCGCGGCGAAGTGCTGAACGCGTTCGCCGAAGAGCTGCGCAAAGGCGGCGCCGACGTGCTGGCGATCGTCGCGGATGCCTCGAAGCCCGGCGACATGGAGCGCTTCATCGAAGAGACGGTGACGAAGTTCGGGCGTGTCGACATCGTGGTGAACAACGCCGGCGGCACCGGGCAGGACCCTTTCGAGAAAGTCACCGACGAAGCGTGGCAGCGCGACATCGACGTCAAGGTCTTCGCACAGATCCGCACGACTCGCGCGGCGGTGCCGCACATGAAGAAGCAGGGCGGCGGGCGGATCATCAACCTGAACATGGTCGGCGCCAAGCAGCCTTTCGCCGGCTCGTTCCCGACGACGGTCAGCCGCGCGGCAGGCCTGGCGCTGACCAAAGCGCTGTCCAAGGAATTCGCGGCCGACAACATACTCGTCAATGCGGTCGCCGTGGGCAAGATCAAGTCGATGCAGCAGGAGCGGCGTGCGGCGAAGACCGGCCTCTCGGTCGCCGATCACTACGATCGCACCGGCAAGACCGTGCCGCTCGGGCGCATGGGCGAAGCCGAGGAAGTGGCGAACGTGATCGCATTTCTCGCGTCGGATGCGGCGAGCTATGTGACCGGCTGCTGCGTGAACGTCGACGGGGGGATGTCGGGGGTGCTTTAGTGAAGGCGTGAGGCGTGAGGCGTGAGGCGTGAGGCGTGAGGCGTGAGGCGTGAGGCGGGAGGCGTGAGGCGTGAGGCGTGAGGCGTGAGGCGTGAGGCGTGAGGCGTGAGGCGTGAGGCGTG
>JAQGNC010000205.1 GCA_028292065.1 Betaproteobacteria bacterium | reverse complement strand
TCGTCGGCGAGGATGATGCGCTCGCACGAGGCAGCCGCGACGCCCGTGTGTACCCCGTTCACTTTGCCGTTGAGGTAGCGGTATTGCGGATCGACTGCGACGTGACGGCCGAGCGGACGCCACGCTTCGTGGTGTGCATCGAACACCGCGCCGGGCGAGCCGTCGACGATCAGCACTTCGCAGCCGGCGCTCGCCAGCGACCGGAAGTACTTGCTGAAGGCGGCGACCTCCGCCGGGTCGATGCGCGTGCGCCGGATCGGCAGCAGATAGGTGCAGCGCGCGGCCGCGTTCAGGCGGCCCCCGCGGTGCGTTTGCGGCGCGTCGACGCGGCCCGATCGGCTTGCCGCGCGGCGTTTGCGACCGCGGCGCCCGAGCGCTCGCTGAAGAGGCGCTGCTGGTCGTAGCCGAGGATGAGCTCCCACGCGTGCGCCGGGTACTGCTTCGCGAGCGGCAACGCGATGTCGTTCAGCATCCAGCGGCCGTGCCGCTCGTCTTCCCTGATGTGCAGGTCCCAGTACGCCATCGCGCTTGCGCTCAGGCCGAGCCGCTGCGCGCACGCGTGATACGCGCGAAAAGCCGCAGGAACCGAGATCTCGGTGTACAGGAGACCGCCGATGTAGCGCAGGTAATAGCGCTTGCGCTCGGACAGCAGGAAACTGTGGTTGATCGCCGCGAGCACCTGCCACGGCACGCGCTCGAAATACGCTTCGGGCGCCGTGTCCATGCCGAGCTCCGAGAGCATGACGGCGAAATACGACGAGTGCTTGCGCGGCAGGCGGCCCATGCCGTATTCCTCGAGCAGGAGGCGCGTGAGCACCGAGTGGACCTCATTGCCGACGCCCCCGAGGGTGCGCGAGAGCTGGCTCGCCTCGACGAGGCCGTCGAGCGATGCGATCTCGAGCAGTGTGCGATACGCCGGTTCTGCCGCGTCATCCCGGAAATACCGGCCGTTGGAAGAAAGCGGAGGATCGAGGTCCGCTGCCGCACGCTCGCGCAACGCGGCGATCACGTCGAGGCGCCTCAACGCTCCCGTGTCGTGCTGCTCGAGCTCCGCGCGCTGCCAGCGCGCCTCGATGCGATCGCGGATCGCGCGCAAGTACACGCTGCGCTCGTTGTCGTAGCTTTCGAGCGCGTCGTACCAGAAGAGCTTGAGGCGATTGATGCCGTAGAGCACCCGGTGCAGGAAGAGGTGCGCCGCGCCCGCGTCGGCCCCGGTTTCAGAATAAGCGCTGTCGAGCGCATTGCTCAGCGCCGCCTCGAAGACCGACGCGATCGACGGGTCCGCGTCGACACGCTGGTCGAGCCGCTCGAGCCGGGCCAGCGCCAGGAAGGACCGGTGAGCGGCTGCGTAGTCAGGCCTGCGCGCAGGCGCAGCCTGCGTCGCGCCCGACCCCTGAAATACCGTGAGCCCGCGCACGTGCTCGGGCGCGCCGGCGTGCTGCACCGCGTTGCGGCTGTCCCTCATTTTTGGCTCCACTCCTCGATTAGGTCGATCCGATGCCGCCTGGGGCGGCGCGGGCCCTGTCGCAAAAAACAGACCCGCAACGGACTCGGCGCAGGAGTCGAAGCAAGCGACGCGACGACAGCGTCGATATGACATCTACCGGACATTGTCAGCACGAGGGGCGAAGCGTCTCGTGCGCGACGAGATCGCCGCGTCGTGCTGCCGCGGCTCGTCGAGACGACAACCACACCAACGGTCATCGCGAGGAACACGGTGACGAAGCGATCCCGAGGGGCTCGGGCAGAGTGCCGGTCAGCGGCTGCGGGTTCTGCTCGCGAGCTTCGCGAAGACGACCGCCGCGTGCGATCGGCGGTTCACCTGGAGCTTCTGGAAGGCGTTGCTGAGATAGTTCTTGATGGTCTTGTCGCTGAGGCCGAGCGCCGCTGCGATTTCCTTGTTCGTCTTGCCTTCGACCACGTGCGCGAGCACGCGCCGCTCCTGTGGAGACAGTTCCTCGGCGGCATCGGACTTCGCGCCGTCGGCGAGCTGGCTCAACACGGTCTGGGTGATCTTGGGGTCGAGTATCGACTGGCCCGACGCCACCACCTCGATCGCCTCGATCAGCGCGCGATGGCCGATCTCCTTCAGCAGATACCCCGCCGCGCCCGCGAGCACCGTGGCGCGGACCGCCTGCTCGTCGGGATAAGACGTGAGAAAAAGCACGCGGACCGTCGGGTCTTGCGAAAGGATTCCGCGGCACGCGTCGACCCCGCTCTCGTCGCCGAGCCGCAGGTCCATCAGCACCACGGTCGGCCGCAGCCGCCGCGCTTCGCTGATCGCATCGGCGACACCGGCGGCCTCCCCGATCACCTCGATCCCGGTGGACCGCGCGAGCAGGGTGCGCAAGCCGAGCCGCACCACTTCGTGATCGTCGACCAGGAGGAGGCGAATCCTGCCGTTCGCGTTGCGTTTGGCCGCCATCAGCTTTCCGCGATCTCGACGAGTATCCGGCTGCCTTTCGAGGGCGTCGAAGTCAGCCGCAGGCGGCCCGCGAGCTTCTGCACCCGTGCCGCGATGTGATGCAGCCCGAGCCCGGTGCCTTTCGCCGCGTGGGTGTCGAAACCGACGCCGTCGTCGACGATCTCGAGCTGCACCTTGCCCGCGCGCCGCCGCAGCGAGATGCGCCCCGATCTGGCCTGCGCGTGACGCACGATGTTGCTGATCCCTTCGCGTGCGATCTGCAGGAGCTGCACCGCGCGCTCGGGCGCCAGTGCGCCGGCGACCGCGCGGTCGATCTCGATCTTGAAAAGCGGCACGTGAGCACCCGTGGCGTGTCCGATGCGTTCGAGCTCCGAACCAAGGTCGATACCGATGGCGGGGCCCATGCCCGAGATGAACGAGCGCAGCTCCTGGATGACGAGGTTCAGGCTCGCCTCCGCATCCGCGACACTGCGTGCCGCCTGCTGCGGATCTTCCCTGATGAGCCTGCGGCAATCCTCGAGCGTGAGGCCCACCGCGTAAATGGACTGGATGCACCCGTCGTGCAGGTCCTGCATCAGGCGCTCGCGCTCGTTGACCAGCGCGAGCAGCCGCTCCTGGCTTTCGAGCAGTTTCTGGTTCGACGCCTCGAGCTCGTCGAAAGTGCGCAGGGCGTACACGCTGTTGCCGGGTCCTTCGGAGATGACGAGCGCATCGATCAGGCCTGCGCGCAAAGCGGCAAGAGTCTGCTCGGCGTCCGACGGCCACACCTGGGGCGCATCCGCCGCGGCGGTCGAACGGCGCGTTTTCGCTCGGGGTTTCGGCGCGCTCACGGGAACCGGTCCGTCGACGCTACGCGTGCGGCTTCACGTCGAGTCCGACGAGCACGCGCTCGGTGTCGGACAGATCGCCGATGATCTTGCGGATCGGCGAAGGCAGCCGCCGCACCAGGGTGGGGATCGCGAGTATCTGGTCGCCGCGGGCGAGCGCCGGGTTCTTCAGCAGGTCGATCACCTTGATGCTGTATTCGCCTGCGAGATGCTCGTCGGCGATGCGCTTCAGGTTCGCCAGCGCGGCCGATGACTTGGTGGTGTTGCCTGCGACGTAGAGACACAGCTCGTACTTGGCGCCTTTGGCGGCCCTCTTGCGTGGTGCCGTACGTGCGGGTGCTTTGCTCACGATATCCTCTGCAATGGCTGCACGCTTTGCACCGTGACGCCTTTTCGGGTGATCGCGAATCGATGCATGGCGCTCGAGTGCGCCATGCCGCGGCTTTTCACGACCGACACGGCGCGCACCCTGGCGCCGTTCGCTACCTCGTTAGACAGCAGCAGCCAGGTGTCGACAATCGAAGAGATGTTCGCGCCCGCGCGCTCCGCGGCTCGCACCTCGTCCGACAGGCTCGTCATGTACAGGGTGATTCGCTTCGTCTTGAGAAAGTCGATGAGGCGCACGAGCATCGAAGTGATCTCGGCGTTCAGCCCCATGCCGAAGAAGCTGGTGATCGCATCGATCACGACCAGGCGCGGCTTGAATTCTTCGACGAACTGATGAATGGTCGTCAGGTGCAGCTCGAGACCGTGGGCGCTCGGGCGCAACGCGTGGAACTGCAACAGCCCTTCGGACACGTAGCGCCGCAGCGGCAGCCCGATGCCCTGCATGTTGCGCAGAAACTCGTCGGGCGATTGCTCGAGGCCGACGTAGAGCGCTTTCTCGCCGCGTTCGCACGTCGCGGCGGCGAGGTGCCCCGCGAATGTGCTCTTTCCCGTGCCCGCCATGCCGGAGACCAGTATCGTGCTCGCCTCGTAGAAGCCCCCGCCCAGAGCCGTATCGAGCTCGGGGATGCCGCTGGAGACGATCTTCGTGGGGGCGCGATGCGTCAGGGTCAGCGACGTAATCGGCAGGACCGAGATGCCTTTCTGGCTGATCAGGAACGGGTATTCGTCGGTGCCGTGCACCGTTCCGCGGTACTTGACGATGCGCAGGCGGCGGATCGTGAGCTGGTTCGCGACCCGATGGTCGAGCAGGATCACGCAGTCGGACACGTATTCCTCGAGTCCCTGCCGCGTCAACTGGCCGTCGCCGCGCTCGCCGGTGATGACCGCCGTGACCTTCTTCTGCTTGAGCCAGTCGAACAGGCGCCGCAACTCGGCGCGCAGCACTGCGGCGTTGGAAAAACCGCCGAACAACGCTTCGAGCGTATCGAGCACCACCCGCTTCGCCCCGATCGTATCGATCGCGTGGCCGAGCCTGATGAAAAGGCCTTCGAGGTCGTACTCGCCGGTCTCGTGTATCTCGCTGCGCGCGACACGCACTTCGTCGACGACCACTTTCCTGCGCCGCTGCAGGGCTTTCAGGTCGAAACCCATCGAGGCGACGTTCTGTTCCAGATCGTCCGCGGTCTCCTCGAAAGACATGAACACACCCGGCTCGCCGAACTCGGTTGCGCCGCGCACCAGGAATTCCATCGCGAGCATGGTCTTGCCGCAGCCGGGTCCGCCGCAGATCAGGGTCGGGCGTCCGGCGGGCAGGCCGCCGCCCGTGATCTCATCGAGACCCGCGATGCCGCTCTGTGCTTTTCGTATGCCGGCCGGCGGCGTCTCGTGCGCGCGTGCGCGTTTTTTGTGCGCTGTCATTAAGGTCTTTCGGTCCCCCTGAGGAGCGCCAATGCTAACCGGGATCGGTCCGGGGCTTCAACCCGATAGGGACAGCCGGCCCTATCGGCGCACCGGCTTTCGGGACTGTGGCACGACGTCCGCGACGTGTACGCTGTTCGTAAAGGAACCACAGACCATGAAAACACCATCATCCGGCACGGGGAGCGCTTCGGCGAGGGCACGCCGCAAGGCGCGGCCGGGGAACTGCACATGACCCACCCTCACGTGAAAGCGGCAGAGCCATCCGAGTGGGTCTTCTTCCACGATCTTGCGGGGCGCTGGCGCTGGGAACAGCGCCGTGGCGCGAGCACGGTCGCGGAGTCCGGACATGGCTACGCGACGCGGGAGGAATGCGTGTCGGACGCGTGCCTGCACGGCTTTTTACGCGCGCCGGCCGCGGCTGCTGCGGCCGGGCCCGCGCAGAGCGCGGTGACACGATGACCGACGCGTCCCTCAGCAGGTTCATGGGCGGGCCTGCGCCCGGCGTCGAACCTTCGCCGCGGGCCGCCCTCAATGTGCCGGGCAGGAACCGCGTCCTCGACGCCCTGCCGGCGCACGAGCGCGACGACTTGCTGTCTTTGATGGTGCGGCGCCCGTTCAACGCGCGCGAGGTGGTCCTCGAAGCCGGCCAGCCGATCCACCACGCGTACTTTCCCCTGCACGGCGCGGCATCGCTGCTCGTCTACATGCAGGACGGCGAGGTCGCCGAAGTCAATACCATCGGCAACGAAGGCATGCTCGGCCTGCCGCTACTGCACGCGGTCGATCGAAGCCATACCACGGCCATCTTTCACACACCGGCGGAAGCGTTCGTCATGACCGCTGCGGACCTGCAGTCGGCGCTGATCCGCGGCGGCGCGCTCGCGCAGACGCTCCAGCGCTACGCGAACGGATTCATCAACCAGACGTGCCAGCTCGCGGCGTGCAACCGCCTTCACCACGTGGAGCAGCGCTACTGCCGCTGGCTGCTGATGACCCACGATCGCGTCGGCCGCGACTCGCTCGCGCTGACGCAGGAGTTTCTCGCCGTGATGCTCGGCGTGCGCCGTGCGACGGTGAACATCGTGGCCCGTGACCTGCAACGTTCCGGCGCGATTCGCTACCGGCGCGGCGCGATCGCGGTCCTCGACCGGCGCGCCCTCGAAGAGCGGTCGTGCGAGTGCTACGCGATCATCAGGAATTATTACGAAGACGCGCTTGGCGCAGCGCCTCCGGACGACACGCCGGCACGCCAGGGGCGCGCCGCCGCGCACGGCAGTCACGCGTACGAGGTCCGGAACCCCGCTTGCTAGAGACGGCTCGTCACCTTCGAACCGACAGCGAGGTTTCCATGGAAGAGCTGCTCAGGAAGATCCTGGCCGCGCAACTCGCGCAGCTATCGCTACTGCAATCGATCTCCGCGAACGTCGCATTGCACACGCGCAGCGAGTACGGGTCCGAGACTGACAAGACCGCGCAATGGCAGGACGCACGCAAAGCGGTTGAAGCCGCCCTCGAGCAGCTGGAGCAGCTTGCGTGAAGAACGGCGCCGGCGGCGCCGCCCGCCGGGCTACAGCGGCTTGCCGCTGAACTTCGGCCAGTCGCTCATCGGGCTCGCGAGGCAGGCCCGGGCGAAATCGAGGGATTCGCCGATGACGACGTGCATGTCGAGGTAGCGATAGCTGCCCAGGCGTCCGACGAACGAGATGCCGGAAGTTTTTTCAGCGAGGTCCATGTAGCGCTGGAGCATCGATTTGTCGCCCTGCAGCCGCAGCGGGTAATACGGGATGTCGGCACCTTCCGCGAGCTTGCTGTACTCGCGAAAGCACACCGTCTTCTCGTGCTCTTCCCACGGCGCGAAGTGTTTGTGCTCGGCGATCCGGGTCCAGCTCACCGATTCCTCGCAGTAATTGATCACCGGGTTGCCCTGGTAATCGCCGGTCGCGTCGAAGCGCTCGAAGACGAGGCTGCGGTATTGCAGCCTGCCGAGCTCGTGGTCGAAGTATGAATCGAGTGGTCCGCTCCAGAACACATGGTCGAACTGGCCGCGGTCTTTCGCGTGGAGCTTTTCACCGAGCCGCACTTCGATCGCGGGATGGTCGAGCAGCTTCTCGACGATCGCGGTATAGCCTTCGACCGGGATGCCCTGGTAGCGCTGCTGGTAATAGTTGTCGTCGTAGTTGAAGCGCACCGGCAGGCGCTGGAGTATCGACGCCGGGAGCTCCGTCGGCTCCACACCCCATTGTTTCTTGGTGTAGCCGTAGAAGAAGTTCTCGTAGAGCTCGCGCCCGAGGAAGCGCAGCGCCTGCTCTTCGAAGTTCTGCGGCTCGGTGATCGAGGCGTCGCCGACGCTCGCGAGAAATTCGCGCGCTTGCGCAGGCCCCATGCGCTTGCCGAAGAACTGGTTGATCGTGAGCAGGTTCATCGGCATCGAGAACATGCCGCGCGCGGTGTTCGCTTTGACCCGGTTGGTGTAGACGCCGAAGGTCGCGTAGCGGTTGACGTAGTCCCACACGTCCTCGCGGCTGGTGTTGAAGATGTGCGGCCCGTAGTGGTGCAGCATGATCCCGGTCGCGGGATCGCGCGAGGTGTGGCAGTTGCCTGCCACGTGGGGGCGCTCGTCGAAGATCTGGATCGAATAATCCCCGCCGGCGGCGAGCTCGTGCGCCAGTACCGCTCCCGCGAAACCCGCTCCGGCGATGCCGATGCGCCTGCTCATGCGAGGGCGCATTCCGCGGCGTAGCGCTCGAGCGCGGCTTCCAGCGGCGGCATGATCCCGTTTCCGCGCTCGGTGCCGAGCGCACTGTAGACCGGGCGCGGCGCCGTCAGCCCGAGCGTCGAGGACGCCACCGGCACCACGAGCTCGGCGTCGTAACCGCGCAGGTCGGCGGAGCGCCGCGCGAGGTCGGCCCACGACGTCGCGCCCTGGTTGGCGAGATGCCAGATGCCGGTCGCGCCGTCGATCAGCAGGTCGAGGCTCGCATTGACGAGGTCGGGAACGTAAGTCGGTGACACGGTCATATCCTCCGCAGCAGTGACACGCGCGCCGCTCGCCAGGCGGCGCAGCGTCATCGTGACAAAATTGTACTCGTCCCACGGGCCGAAGAATGCGCTGGTGCGCACGACGAGCGCACCCGAATGCGCTTCGAGCACGTCTTTCTCGCCTTCGGCTTTGCAGTGCCCGTATACGCACAGCGGCGCGACGCCGTCGCTCTCGCGATAAGGAGAGCGCGATCGTCCGTCGAAAACCAGATCGCTCGAGAACGTGACGAGCGGCACCCCGCGCTGCGCGCACGCGCGCGCGAGCAGGGTCGGCCCGAGCGCATTGCCGCGGCGGCACGCGTCGCGCTCGCGCTCGGCGTCGTCAACGCGGCAATAGCCCGCGGCGTTGATGACCGCCCACGGCGAGTAGGCCGCGACCGCGCGCTCGACCGACTCCGCGTCGGCGATGTCGAGCGTCTGGCGATCGACCAGGCGATACGCGAGGCCGCGCTGCTCGCACAGCCGCGCGAAGGCCGTGCCGAGGGTGCCTCGCGCACCGGTGATGAGGATCTCGCGCTTGCCCGTGACGCTCGGCGCGAACTGCTGCGCCGGTGCATCAGGCGCAGTCCACCGCGTCGGATAGAGGACGCGATGCGGCCTGCGCCACCAGCCCGGCGAGTCGAGGGCGAGATGGTCGGGCTGCACGCCCGACGCGAGCGCACGCACGACGCCGCACAACGCCGTCGGCCGCGGCTCGGCGCCTCGCACGTCGAACGCGCCCGGCTCGTAATGTCCGCGGTCGCGCGTGACCAGGCTGTCCCAGTCGAAAGCGCCGAGCAGGCTCCACACCGTCACTGCGCGTACGTCTGCGCCTTCGTCACGCAGCGCGGTCGCCGCGCTCCAGATGTCGACGAGCCAGCGCATCTGCTCGTCGCGGGTGCAGCCGATGTGCGCTTCGGTCACCGCAAGCGGCAGCCGGTAGCGCTCCCACGCCTCGCGCAGCACCGCCACCGGCGGCACCACCGGGATGCTCCCGACCCGCACCGCTTCGACGTCCGCATAGCGATGCCTGCCGTTGCCGCCGTGAATGCGCTGCGGATAGTTCGCGACGCGCTCGTCGATGTAGCGGTTGCTGGTGATGTAGTGATTGATCCCGAGGATGTCCGGAGGACACGGCGTGCAGCGGAGCACGTCGAGCTCGCGAGCTTCGATGCCCGCTTTGCGTATCCAGCGGTACAGCGCGTGGCTGCGGCCGACGCGGCCGGTCAGCAGATCGAACGCGAGCCATCGACGCTCGTTCTCGAGCTTCGCCTGGTACGCGAGCCTGGGCGTACTCAGGGTGCGGCCGAGGTCGTCGGTCTGCACGAGCTGCGCGCGCGGGTTGACCGCGCGCACTTCGCGCATCGCGGCCGCGATGCCGCGGCACTCGTTCAACAGGATCCGCAGAAAGGACAGGCTGTCGCGCGCGTGGGGATACCACAGGCCGTAAAGGCCGCTGAAGCGTGCGGTGGTCAGGGGCTCGTTGATCGGGGTGTAGGCGTCGACCCACGGATAGCGCTCGGCGAAGCAGCGCGCATAGCGCGCGAGCTTGTCCGCGAAAGCGTCGTCGAGCAGGCTCGTATAGCGCGGACCGCTGCCGTGGTGGACGAAGCCGACGATCGGACGCACGCCGAGCGCGCGCAGGCGGGTCAGCGCGGCGTCGGTCCAGCGCCAGTCGATCGCATCGGGAGATTCCGGCGCGAGCCGCTCCCACAGCGCGGGGAAGCGCAGCGCCTTGATGCCGAGCGCGGCGAAGCGGTCGAGATCGTCGAGCCGCTGCGTGTGACCGCTGCGCTCGAGCTGGTCGAGGTAGCGATCGTCGACGCGATTGACGGTGCACTCCACCCCGCCCCAGATTTCGGGCCGGTCCATCGGGTCAGCTCGACGGTGAAACCGGAATTCCACCGGCGGAAAGCGGCGCCACCGCCGGCAGCACCGGCCGCAGCGTTGCGCGCACCGGCTTGCGCATCGTGCGCTGTTCGCCGACCGCGTCGATGAGCTGCCACATCGCGCGGAACGTCTGGTCCCACGACAGGCGCACGAGGAACTCGTCGACTCGCGCGATCCAGTCAGCGTCGTCCGCCGCTTTGAGCGACGCTTCGATCGCGCTCACGCACGCCGGCACGTCGTCGGCGATTTTCACCAGGCCGCTGTCGCCGTACGTGCGAACGACGTCGCGTATCGAAGTCGAGACGACGCGGCGTCCGGCTGCGAGATATTCCGGCGTCTTGGTCGGGCTGATGAAGCGCGTCGCATCGTTGCGCGCGAACGGCAGGACCGCCACGTCCCAGCCCGCGAGATACGACGGCAGCTCGTCATAGGTCTTGCCGCCGAGATAGTGAATGTTCGGCAGGCGCGGCAGCGAAGCCGGATCTATTTTCACGACGGGGCCGATCAGCACGATCTGCCAGTCGGGGCGCGCGCGCGCGACGCCTTCGATGAGCTCGACGTCGAAGCGCTCGTCGATGACGCCTGTATAACCGATACGCGGCCGCGGGATCGCGCACTGGTCCTCGCGCTCATCGGTGAGCGTGCGCGCTTGCGAGAAATGCGCGACGTCGACGCTGCTCGGGAACGCGTGGATGTTCGAATGCTTGTGGCGCTTGTGCTCGTAGAGGCTGACCCCGCCGGTAAACACGACATCGGCGAGTATAAAAAGCTCGTCTTCGAGCTCGTGCAGCTTCGGCGGCGCATTCTTGAAGTTCGACAGCTCGTCCATGCAGTCGTACACCGTCGTCGCCGGCTTCAGGTGGCGCGTGAACTCGAGGGCCATCGGGGTGTAATACCACGCGTTCCAGCGGCTGCTCACGCGCTCGCGCACGAGCTCGTCGACCAGGCGCTTCAGGTGCGACGTCACGTCGGGCTCCGGAGTCCCCGAAGCCAGGCGCGGCACGACCACGTAAAGGCGCTCGCCGCGAGCACTGATGTCGAGCCTGGGACTGATGTCAGGCTCGAATATCGGTTCTTCGACGAAAAAAACCCGGCGCTGCTGGGAACACCGGGTGAGCAGATGCTGGGGTCTCTGGAAAACGAAATCCCAGCGCAGATGGGAAAAGACGACGAGATCGGGGGCGAGTTTGGGTATAGTCATAGTGACCGGTATGTTGCAAGGGGTATACCCGTTATCCGGGTTTGACACGCGCGGCGCAAGGCGCTGGACATCCGGGGCACGCGCATTGCACGATCCGCGCTTCGAAACACGCGAAAAAATAAGAGCCTTGACCACCGAAAACGCCGCTTATCCCCGCCCTTTACTCGTACGCCGCCACTGGCTGAGCCTCGACGGCAAGTGGCGCTTTTCGTACGACGACGAACGCCGCTACCGCCACCCCGCCGACATCGCGCGCTGGCCGCTGTCGATCGAGGTGCCTTACCCGCCGGAATCGCGCGCGAGCGGGATCGGCGACAGAGGCTTTCATGCCGCGTGCTGGTACCAGCGCGATTTCAAAGTCGACGGTGCGCCGGGACGCCTGATCCTGCACTTCGGCGCGGTCGACTATGCCGCGAAGGTCTGGGTCAACGGGCGTTTCGTCGCGAGCCACGAAGGCGGCCATACCCCTTTTTCCGCGGATATCACCGACGCGCTCGAGCCGGGCGCGCGGCAGACGGTCACGGTCTATGCCGAAGACGACCCGCAGGACCTCACCAAGCCTCGCGGCAAGCAGGACTGGCAGCTCGAGCCGCACGCGATCTGGTATCCGCGCACCACCGGAATCTGGCAGACCGTCTGGCTCGAGCGCGTGGCCGACACTTACATACAGAAGATCCGCTGGACCCCGCACGTCGAAGGCTTCGCGTTCACTTTCGAAGCGCGGCTCGCCGGGGAGCCCGCCGAAAACCTCACGCTCGAAGTCACCCTGCGCCACGGCCAGCGCGTGCTCGCGCACGACCGCTATGCGGTGCTCGGCATCGAAGTCGATCGCAGGATCATCCTGTCCGACCCCGGCATCGACGATTACCGCAACGAGCTCCTGTGGAGCCCCGAGCGGCCGACGCTGCTCGACGCCGACATCAGGCTGTGGCGCGGCGACACCGTCATCGACGAAGCGCGCTCGTACACCGCGCTGCGCTCGGTCACGATCTCGCGCGACCGCTTCATGCTGAACGGCCGGCCTTACCTGCTGAGGATGGTGCTCGACCAGGGCTACTGGCCTGACACCCTGCTCGCCGCACCCGACGACGCGGCGCTGCGCCGCGACGTCGAGCTCGCCAAGGCGATGGGTTTCAACGGTGTGCGCAAGCACCAGAAAATCGAGAGCCCGCGCTATCTCTACTGGGCCGACACGCTCGGGCTGCTGGTGTGGGAAGAGATGCCTTCGGCGTATCGCTTCACACGCACCGCGATCCGCCGCACGGTGCAGGAATGGACCGAGGCGATCGACCGCGATTACAGCCACCCGTGCATCATCGTGTGGGTGCCTTTCAACGAATCGTGGGGCGTGCCCGAGCTGCCTTCGATCGGGCAGCATCGGGAAGCGGTACAGGCGCTGTACCACCTCACCCGAACGCTCGATGCGACGCGGCCGGTCATCGGCAACGATGGTTGGGAAAGCACCGCGACCGACATCATCGGCATCCACGATTACGACGGCGATGCCGCGCACATCGAGCAGCGCTACGGCGCCGAAATGGATCCCGCGCAACTGTTCGACCGCAGACGCCCCGGTGGACGCATCCTGACCCTCGACGGCTACCCCCATCGCGGACAGCCGATCATGCTGACCGAGTTCGGCGGTGTCGCTTTCCTTCCCGACTCCGAGCGCCGCCGCGGGAGCAAGGACTGGGGTTACACGCAGCTCGCGACCCGCAAAGAGTTCGCTACGCTTTTCGACGCACTGCTCAAGGCGGTCATCATGTCGCCGCTTTTCAGCGGCTTTTGCTATACGCAGTTCGCCGACACTTTCCAGGAAAGGAACGGTTTGCTGACCGCCGATCGCAAGCCGAAGCTCCCGATCGCCGACATCAAAAAAGCGGTGACGCTCAAGCGCACCCAGATTCAGGGGGTGGTCTGATGTACCGACTCGAGCTGCGGAAGCCCGACGGGCGTGAGCTCACGCTCTACAGCCGCAGGCCGATCGCCGCGACCCTGGAGGCGACGAGCCCTTTCAGCGAGCCGCTGCAGGGCAAACCTCACCTGCGCTGGCATCCGCTGCGAGGCGAATGGATCACTTATGCGGCATACCGCCAGGACCGCACCTTCCTGCCGCCGCCCGAGTACAACCCTTTCGCGGTCACGTTGAGCCCGGCCAACCCGACCGAAGTGCCGCAAGGCGACTGGGACATCGCGGTCTTCGACAATCGCTTTCCGGCGCTCGACCTAGGCGCTCACGACACGCCGGTCCTCACAGTGCCGACGGCGCCCGCCAAAGGCAAATGCGAAGTCGTGGTGTTCACCCAGGATCCCGCCTCTACGCTGGCGGCGCTGCCGCTCGACCACATCGAGCTCCTGCTCGACGTGTGGGGCGCGCGCACCGAAGCGCTCGGCGCGCGTCCCGAAATCCATTACGTGCTGCCTTTCGAAAACCGCGGCGCCGAAGTCGGCGTCACCCTGCACCACCCGCACGGGCAGATCTACGCGTATCCGGTCGTGCCGCCGATTCCCGCGCGGCTCCAGCAGACCGCGGCCACCCACTACGCCGCGCACGGCCGCGGGCTCCTCCAGGACCTCATCCGCGACGAGATTCGCGCCGGCGTGCGGCTCATCTATCGCGGCGAATCCGCGGTGGCTTTCGTTCCCGCGTGCGCGCGCTACCCGTACGAAGTGTGGATCGCGACTATCGAGCCGGTGCAGTCTTTCGCGCACCTCGACGCCGCACAGAAGCAGGACCTCGCCCGCGCGCTCAAGACCGTGTTGATGAAATACGACGGCCTGTGGAAACGCGAGTTTCCGTATCTGATGGCGTGGTACCAGGCGCCGACCGACGGTCGTGCGCATCCCGAGTCGCACCTGCACGCCGAGCTCTATCCGCCGTATCGCACGCCGACGAGGCTCAAGTATCTCGCCGGCACCGAGCTCGCCGCAGGCTTTTATGCGATGGACGCGCTGCCCGAGGACAAGGCCGCCGAGCTGCAGCAGGTGCAGGTCGACATCCAGTGAAAAGCTTCGCTGAGCGCTTCGGTGCGAGACCGGACACGGTGGCGAGCGCGCCGGGACGCGTGAACCTGCTCGGTGAGCACACCGACTACAACGACGGCTATGTGCTGCCGGCGTCGATCCCGCAGCGCACCCGCGTTGCGATGCGCGTCGCCGCGGGCACGGTGACGACCGTCTATTCCGCCGAGCTCGACGCCACCGCGTCCTTCACGCCGGGTGAACCGCCGCAGCAGCAGTTCGCGCGCTACGTCTACGGCTGCATCGAGGAGACGCGGCTGCGGGTGGGCGACGTGCCTGCGCTCGATATCCACGTCGAGTCGGACGTGCCGATGGGCGTGGGTCTTTCATCGAGCGCCGCGCTGGAAGTCGCGACCCTGCGGGCGCTGCGCGATCTCTTCGAGCTGCCGCTCGAAGACGTCCTCGTCGCACAGCTCGCGCAGCGCGCTGAAATCCATCACGCGGGAGTGAACTGCGGCATCCTCGATCAGATGGCGTCCAGCCTTCTCGACCTGGGCTCGATGCTGTTTCTCGATACGCGCTCACTGGCGCGCACTCTCCTGCCTCTGCCCGCCGGCGCCGAGGTGCTCGTCGTCGATTCCGGAGTCGCACGGTCTCTCGCGGCAAGCAAATACAACGAGCGGCGGGCCGAATGCGAAGAGGCCGCGCGCAGGCTCGGCGTGGCGTCGCTGCGCGACGTCGACGATCCGCACGCAGTCGAACGGCTCGACGACCCGTGGCGACGCCGGGCCAGGCACGTGGTGAGCGAGAACGCGCGGGTGCAAAGTGCGCCGGGCGCATCGGCGGAGGCTTTCGGCAAGCTCATGAATGCTTCACACGCAAGCCTGCGCGACGACTATGAAGTCTCCATCGCAGCGCTCGACGAGCTCGCCGCCCTCCTGCAGGGCGACGAGCACGTGTACGGTGCCAAGCTCACCGGTGCGGGTTTCGGCGGCGCATGCGTCGCGCTGTGCCGCGCGGGCACCACGCCCGAAGCGGGCAGGCGCGTCATCGATAAGTACCACGCGAGCGGTCGCCGCGGCAGGGTCCTCGTGCCGGCATAGCGGTCCTCCTCGTGCGCGCGAGGATCTCGCGAAGCGCACGTGACGGCGCTTCACGCGCGCCGCTCCTGCTGCAGTCCTCCTTGCGCGAGTGCGAGCTCGCGCAACAGCTTGAGCCGTTCTCCGACCGCGTCCGCCTTGTCGCGCAGCGCCTGCGCGGTCTCGTCGTCGCCCGCGTCACGCATCCGCTCGCTCAGCTCCTCGAGCAGCGCGCCGGATTCCTGCAACGTCTTCAATGCCTCCCACAACGAGGCTTCGGCCGCTTGTTCCTGGCCGGTCATCAATGCGTCGCTCGAAAAACCATGGCCCGTATGGCAGCGGAAGCGCGCGATCCTGCCTTCCTCGATGCGGAAAAGGACGCCGTGACACTCCGGGCAGGTGTAAACACTCGGCTCGGCCGATTCCATGATTGCTCTTTCGCGCACCGAATCCGATGTAACGGCGTCGATGTCGACTTTAAGATCCTCGCGGTAGTGCGCCGCGTCGAGGGGTTCGGGCCGCGGCGGCTGCTCGAGCAGGCTGTTCAGCAATCGTCCCATTTCGGAGACGGGCAACGCGTAATCGACATCGACGCGGCTCATCGCAGCGAGCGGCATCGCGCTGTACAAAGCCTCTTCAGGGTCCTGTATGACCGCGATGCCGCCGAGCCGGCGGATCGCGTAAAGGCCCGAGCTGCCATCGGACAGGGCGCCGGTCAGCACGATCCCGACCGCACCGGAGCCGTAGTAGTACGCCGCCGACCGGAACAGCACGTCGATCGACGGCCTGAAATGGTTCTCCTTGGCGCCTCGGGTGACACACACCTGGTCGCGCCCGGCCATCAGATGTTGATCCGGCGACGCGACGTAGATACGCCCGCCGCGCAGCGGCTCGCCGTCGACTGCGGCTGCGGCGCGCAGCGGCCCCGCCTGCGCAAGGATTTCGGGCAGCAGCGACCTGTGGGTCGGTGACAAGTGCAGGACGATGAGCACGGGCGCCGGGAAATCGGGCGGCAGCGCTGCGACGATGGCTTCGAGCGCGGCGACCCCGCCCGCGGAAGCGCCTATGACGACAATACGTTCCGTGGTCAAGATATGGCTTTCGTTCAG
>JAQGNC010000560.1 GCA_028292065.1 Betaproteobacteria bacterium | reverse complement strand
GATACAAGGGCCGCAGGCGGGACACGCCTGCGGTGTTTTTTTAAGCGGACGGCACGGCTTACCGCTTGCGGCTGATGCGCTGAATGCGGTTCTACTATCCTCGCTCTTTCTTCACGCTGCTCTTCGTCGGCTTTGCGCTGATCGCGCTGCCGCTGATGATCGCATTGATCAACAATGCGATCTCGATCGACCGGCTCGGCAATCTCAGCCAGAAAGCGGTTTATCAGGCCGTGCAGGCCACGCAAAGCAGCCGCAAGCTGGCCGAGGTCATCCCGGCGATGGAGCGCGCCGCGCACCAGATGCTGATCCTGGGCGACCGCTCGCTGCTCGACACTTATCGCGTCCACCGCAACCAGCTCCTCGCGACCGCCGCGGAGTTTCGCACCCTGCCTTTCGACACCGAGCAGCGCAATGCGCTGGGCGAGATCGTCAGCGGCGAGGCTGCGATTTACGCGATGCTGTCCGATCCGGCGACGAGCGCGGAAGACCTGCAGAAAGCGGTGCAGTCGTTCGTCGGGCTCGCCGAAGGTGCGCGCGAGATCAACCGCCGCAGCAATGCGCTCATCGATCGCGAGGTCGAGAACATGCGCTCGACCGCGAGGCAGGCGCAGCACATCACGCTGTGGCAGCTGCTCGCGCTGTTCCCCGTCGTCATTTTCCTGGTGGTCGGTTTCACGATCCTGATCGCGCGCCCGATCCGCCAGATCGACGCGGCGATACGCAGGCTCGGCCAGGCCGACTTCAGCGCGCCGGTGCAGGTCGGCGGCCCCGAAGACCTCCAGCACCTGGGCGAGCGCCTCGACTGGATGCGGCTGCGCCTGGCGGACCTCGAGCAGCAGAAAAACCGCTTCCTGCGCCACATGTCGCACGAGCTGAAAACGCCGCTGACCGCGCTGCGCGAAGGCGCCGAGCTGCTGTCCGACGAGATCGTCGGCAAGCTCACGCCCGAGCAGCGCGAGGTCGCCGAAATACTCCGCCATAACAGTATAGAATTGCAGAAGCTCATCGAAGACCTCCTGTCATACGGCGCGAGCCAGTCCCACAAGCCGTCTCTGGACCTTGCAAAGGTCGAGTTGAGGCGAGTGATGAGCCGGGTCCTCGACGACCAGAAGCTTGCCTTGCGAGGCAAACGCCTCAAGCTCAACGTGAACATGCACGAGCTCGCGTTGAGCGCCGATTTCGAGAAGCTGCGGGTAATGCTCGACAACCTCGTCTCCAACGCCATCAAGTTCTCGCCCGCCGGCGCAACTATCACGGTCCAGGCCACGCAGCTTGCCGATGCGGTCCAGATCGACGTCGCCGACGAGGGGCCGGGAATCTCACCCGAAGAAAGAAAACTCGTGTTCGAGCCGTTCTACCGCGGTCAGTACGCCGCCGATGCGCTGGTGAAGGGAACCGGCATCGGTCTGTCGGTGGTTCGCGAATACGCGCAGATGCACGGCGGCAGCGCCGAGATCGTCGACGACGGTCCCGGGGCGCACATCCGCATACGGCTGCCGTTGTCGCCTTCCCCCGCGCCCGCGCAACGCGCGGTCGCCGAACCGGAGACGGTGCGGTGAGCGCTCGGCTCGCCGCCGCAGCCGCGGCACTCGCGCTCGCGGCGTGCGCAAGCGCTCCCGAAGCGCCGCCGGAGGAGGAGGCGCCGGTCGTCGCAGTCGCGCCGCCGAGGGTCGAGAAAAAACCCGCGATCGTCGCGCCGCCGCCGGTGGCCAAGCCCGAGCGCGTCGCGCCGGCGGAGCCCAAGGCGAACGAGGTCGACGCGCTGCTGGCGGAGTTCGAGCGCCTGCGCCGCCTGCCGCCGAGCGAGCTCGCCCGCGAGCAGGAGCTGGCCCGGCAGGCGTTCAACCAGTCGCGCAGCGACGTGGCGCGAGTGAAGCTCGCGATCGCCTCGTCGGTGCCGGGGAGCCCGGCCGCCGAGGAAACGCGTGCGCTCGACCTGCTCGACCCGCTGGTGAAGAATCCGACGGCCCCGCTGCACGGTCTCGCGTTCATGCTGAGCGCTTCCATCCAGGAGCAGCGCCGGCTCGCCGCGGCCGCACAGGGGCTGCAGCAGAACGCGCAGGCGCTGGAAAAAAACAACCAGGCGCTGCAGCAGAACGTCCACGGGCTGCAGCAGAAGCTCGACGCGCTGCGCACCCTCGAACGCAGTCTCTCCGAGCGCGGAGAGGCCGCGCCGCGCCGCCGCTAACCTTCCAGAAGAATATGAACACCTCCGCCATACGCCCGAGCGTCCTCGTCGTCGACGACGATCCCGATCTGCTGCGCCTCATGCAGATCCGCCTCTCGGCTGCGGGTTACGCGGTCACGACCGCCGAGAGCGCCGAGCGCGCGCTCGCGCAGCTCGCGGTCGCGAGGCCGAAGGTCGTCGTCACCGATCTGCGCATGAGCGGGATGGACGGCATGGCGCTGTTCCAGTCGATACAGCATCAGAACGCCGCGCTGCCGGTCATCATCCTCACTGCGCACGGCACGATCCCGGACGCGGTGGCGGCGGTCAAAAGCGGCCTGTTCGGCTACCTCACCAAGCCTTTCGAGGCGAAGACGCTGTTGACCGAGATCGAGCGCGCGCTCTCGCTCGGACGCGGCGCGGGCGAAGCCGGCAACGACGGCGGGGATGAGACGTGGCGCAAGGAAATCATCACGCGCAACCCGGCGCTGGAGGAAGTGCTCTCCAAAGCGCGCCTGGTCGCCGACAGCGATGCGAGCGTTTTCATCTACGGCGAGTCGGGCACCGGCAAGGAGCTGATGGCGCGTGCGATCCACAACGCGAGCCGCCGCCGCGACAACGCGTTCGTCGCGATCAACTGCGGCGCCATTCCCGAGCAGCTCCTCGAGTCCGAGCTTTTCGGTCACGTCAAAGGCTCGTTCACCGGCGCGCATCGCGACCACAAAGGCCTGTTCCAGACGGCGAACAAAGGCACGCTGTTTCTCGACGAGATCGGCGACATGCCGGTGCCGCTGCAGGTGAAGCTGTTGCGCGTCCTGCAGGAGCGCACGGTGCGGCCGGTGGGCTCGACCGAAAGCCATGAGGTCGACGTGCGCGTGATCTCCGCGACCCACCGCAACATCGAAGCCGAGATGGCCGCGGGCAATTTCCGCGACGACCTTTACTATCGCCTCAACGTCGTCGCGCTGCACCTGCCGTCGCTCTCCGAGCGCCGCGAAGACATTCCGCTGCTCGCGAATCATTTCCTGAAGCTGCTCGCGGACAAGTACAACCGGACGATCTCGGGCTTCGCGCCCGAGGCGATCGAAGCGCTCGTGTCCGCGCCGTGGCCCGGCAACGTGCGCCAGCTCTACAACGTGGTCGAGCAGGCGGTCGCTCTCGCCACCACGCCCCTCATCCCCGCGACGCTCGTGCAGACCGCGATCCAGCACCAGCAGAGCGAGTTCGCCTCGTTCGAGGAAGCGCGGCGCAAGTTCGAGCGCGACTATCTCGCGCAGATCCTGCGGATCACCGAAGGCAACGTGACCCAGGCGGCGCGGCTCGCCAAACGCAACCGCACCGAGTTCTACAAGCTCCTGCAGCGTCACCAGCTCGACCCCAAGCTCTTCAAGAACGCGCGGCCGCAATAGCTGTCGGGGTCCCGCGACAGCGACAAATGCAGCGCCGTGAGGCGCGAGCCGTGGCATCGCGTGCTTGCGCGTTGCGCGTCGCGTTGCTCCGCAGCGACATAAACCCTCTCGTCGGCGCTCCTCCACCGGGCAAACACGCCTGGCATAGACCGTGCTTCATACATCGCAACCGAACACTGCTGCGATGGACGCCGAAGCGGCGGTCCTGCTGAAAGGAACGCACCATGGAACTCTCCCGGACTTACCCGAGACCCCCCGAACTGCTTTACCCGATGATGCTGATCGCCGCGATTGCGGTGATCGTGTTCAGCATCCTCGGCATCGCGTCGATGGCCGGATGGATGCCGCGTGCGATGGTCGGCAGCGGCACCGCGGTGGCGACTGATACCAGGACCGCGGCAGTGCCCGCCAGCGAGAGCGTCGAAGCTCCGCGCGCAGGTCCGGCTTTCCAGTGCGCCGAATGTGGCGTGATCGAATCGGTGCGCGAGATCGAGCGCCGCGGCTCCCTGTGGGCGATGCCGGTCGCGGCGACGAGCGAGGGAACGGCGGTCGAGACGACGGGCCTGTAACATTCTCGCATGCGCTGCCTGAACGGGGCCGCTTCGGCGGCCCTACTCTTGTGTATCGCCGTACTCGTCGCCGGCTGCGAAGCGGTCGGCGGCGGAGCCGCGCCCCCGGCGCCGACAGCGCCCGCCGCCAAGGCGCCCGCGCCGCGCTTCAATCTCACCGGTTACCCCGCGGGATTCAAGGAAGGCTATGCCGACGCGTGCGCCACCCCGCGCCGACGGAATGCTGGGCGGTTCAAGGCGGAGAACGATTACTCGATGGGGTGGCAGGACGGCGCCAGCGCTTGTCGCTCGCGGTAGGAGCGGACAAGCCACGCGCTACGCGTGGGTGAACGCAAAGAAGGAAGCTAACGTTTCGCTCCTTGAACCTCTTCCTTCGGCTCGCGCTCGCTCGCAAACCACCCCCATCCCAACCTTCCCCCTGAAGGGGAAGGAGCGTTATCCGCGGCGCGGATCACTACCCCGACTTCACCCTCGAGATGCGGATCACTTCCGGGATGCTGCGCAGCCCGCGCATGATCTGCGCGAGGTGGAGGCGGTTGCCGACCTGCAGGGTGAAGTGCATGGTGGTGTAGTTGCCGCCGTCGTCGGGATCGACCGCGACGTTCTGGATGTTCGATCCCGCGCTCGAGATTTCGGCCGCCACTTTCGCGAGCACGCCGCGCTGGTTCGCGACGACGAGCTTGATGCTCACTTCGAATGACTTGCGCGTTTCCTGGTCCCACTGCACGTCGAGCAGGCGGTCGGGGTCGGGGCGGCTCTTGCCGATCACGGGGCAGTCGTGGGTGTGGATCACCATGCCCTGGTCCTTGCTGATCATGCCGATGATCGGGTCGCCCGGTATCGGCTTGCAGCATTTGGCGAACTGCACCGCCATGCCTTCGGAGCCGCGGATGACGACAGTTCCCGGTATGGCGCTCTCGCTCGCGCTCAAAGACCCGAGCGACAGGAGCTGGCGCGCGATGACCGCCGAGAGGCGTTTACCCAACCCCAGGTCGGAGAGCAGGTGCTCGCGCGATTTCGCGCTCGATTCCTTCATGAGCTTTTCCCACTGCTGCTCCTTCACTTCCGCCAGGCTCGACTTGAACGCCGTCAGCGCCTGATTCAGGAGACGCTCGCCGAGCTGGACCGATTCCTGGAAGTGCATCGTCTTCACGAAATGGCGGATGTGCGAGCGCGCTTTCGCGGTGACGACGAAGTTGAGCCACAGCGGGTTCGGCTTCGCGTGCGCCGCGGTGATGATCTCGACGCGGTCGCCGTTCTTCAACTCGCAGCGCAGCGGCATGAGCTCCTGGTTGATCTTCACCGCAACGCAACGGTTGCCGATGTCGGTGTGCACGGCGTAGGCGAAATCGACCGCGGTGGCGCCGCGAGGCAGCGCGAGGATTTTGCCTTTCGGCGTGAAGACGTAGACCTCGTCGGGAAAGAGATCGACTTTGAGGTGCTCGAGAAACTCGACCGAGTCGCCCGATTCGGACTGCATCTCGATCAGGCTCTGCAGCCACTGGTGGGTCTTTTGCTGCAGCTCCGAGAGCGACGCGTCCGAGCTGCGATAAAGCCAGTGCGACGCGACCCCGGCTTCGGCGATCTTGTGCATGTCGAGGGTGCGGATCTGGATCTCGCACGGGCTGCCGAACGGGCCGAAGAGCGTGGTGTGCAGCGACTGGTAGCCGTTCGCCTTGGGGATGGCGATGTAGTCCTTGAACTTGCCCGGAATCGGCTTGTAGAGGCTGTGCAGCGCGCCGAGCGCGAGATAGCACGACTGCACGTCTTTCACGATGATGCGGAAAGCGAACACGTCGAGGATCTGCGCGAACGACAGGTGCTTCTCGCGCATCTTGCGGTAGATCGAGTACAGGTGTTTCTCGCGGCCGTGCACCTGCGAGTCGACCTTGTTCTCCTTGAGCTTCTTCTGGAGCGCTGCGGCGACCTTGCTGACCACTTCGCGGCGGTTGCCGCGGGCTGCCTTGACCGCCTTGGCGATGACGCGGTGACGTTCGGGATACAGGTGCTTGAACGCCAGGTCCTCGAGCTCCTGGTAGATGCTGTTGAGCCCGAGCCGGTTCGCGATCGGCGCGTAGATCTCGACGGTTTCGCGCGCGATGCGCCGGCGCTTCTCCGGCTCGAGCGTGTCGAGCGTGCGCATGTTGTGGAGCCGGTCGGCGAGCTTGATCAGGATGACGCGCACATCGCGCGCCATCGCCAGCAGCATCTTGCGGAAGTTCTCGGCCTGGGCTTTTTCCTGGGTCTCGAACTCGATCTTGTCGAGCTTGGAGACGCCGTCGACGAGCTCGGCGACGGGTTTGCCGAAGTTGCGCGAGATCTCGGTCTTGGTGACCTCGGTGTCCTCGGTCACGTCGTGCAGGAGCGCCGCGGTCAGCGCCTGCGGGTCCATGTGCCACTGCGCGAGGATGTCGGCGACGGCGAGCGGGTGCGAGATGTACGGCTCGCCGGACTTGCGGAACTGCCCTTCGTGGGCGGCTTTGCTGAAGCGGTACGCCGACTCGATCTGAGTCAGGTCCTCAGGCTTCAGGTAGCTCGACCACTGCCGGAAGAGCTCGGCAGCTTCAGGCATGTGCTTCGAGGGCGGAGGGATGAGGGATGAGGGATGAAAAAAACACGCAGCGCGTCTTCAGTCTCCCCTCATCCCTCATCCCTCCGCCCTCATCCCTCACGAAGTCGTCGGCGCCTTGTTCAGGATTTCCGCGCCGTATTTGCCGGTCGCGAGCTCGCGCAGCGCGATCACGGTCGCCTTGTCGCGGTTGGCTTCGACCATCGGCGTGGCGCCGTTGGCGAGCTGACGGGCGCGATAGGTCGCGGCGAGCGACATTTCGAAGCGGTTCGGGATTTGTTTCAGGCAATCGTCAACAGTGATGCGGGCCATCGGGGAGTCCTTCTAGTCAGGAACCGCTGATGCGGTTGATCAAATCGGTGTGGCGGGCGAGCTGGCGGGGGAGTCTGAGCCGTTCGGCGCGGACGATGCTGACGAGGTCCTGCGCCGCGCGGTCGAAATCGTCGTTGATAATAACATAATCGAATTCAGGGACATGCGCGATTTCCCCGCGCGCCGCCGCGACCCTGCGCGCGATCACTTCGGCGCTGTCCTGGGCGCGGCCGCGAAGGCGATGCTCGAGCGCCGTGATCGACGGCGGCAGCACGAATATCGCAACGACCTCGGGCTTCAACTTCCGGATCTGCGCCGCGCCCTGCCAGTCGATCTCGAGCAGCACGTCGGTGCCCGACGCGCACACGGTCTCGACAGTGTCACGCGAGGTGCCGTAGTGATTGCCGTGCACGAGCGCGGACTCGAGCAGCGCTCCGCTCGCGCGCATGTCCTCGAACACTTGCGGCGCGACGAAATGATAGTGGTGCCCGTCGATTTCCCCCGGCCGCGGATCGCGCGTGGTGTAAGACACCGATTTCTTCACGAGCGGGTCGGTCGCGAGGAGCTTGGCGACGAGGCTCGTCTTGCCGGCGCCTGAAGGGGCGCTGACGATGTATAGGCTACCGCTCATCGGTTGCGTGATGCGTAAAGGAAAATGCGTGAGGCGTGAGGTGTGAGGCGGTTATCGGGGGGCACGCCACAAATGGCGCGGCGGCAAGTTTGCGGTCGCGCGGGCTCGCCCTTCACTCCTCACTCCTCACGCCTCGCTCCTCACGCACTTATTCGCCTCGCTACCAACGGACTATTCGATGTTCTGTATCTGTTCCCGCATCTGCTCGATGAGCAGCTTCAGCTCCATCGACACCTGCGTGACCGTGACGTCGGCGGCTTTCGATCCGAGGGTGTTGGCTTCGCGGTTGAGCTCCTGCATGAGGAAATCGAGCCTCTTCCCGACCGCGCCGCCTTTGTCGAGGATGCGGCGGAGCTCCGCGATGTGCGTCGTTAAGCGCGTGAGCTCTTCGTCGACGTCGATCTTATTGGCGAGCAGCACGAGTTCCTGCCGGATACGGTCTTCGTCGGCATTCCCGAGCGCTTCCCTCAGCCGTGTGGCGAGCTTTTCCTGGAACGCCGCGATCACCGCCGGCATCCGCGGCGCGACGTCCTCGAGCCGCGCTTCGACGGCGGCCGCGCGCTCGAGGAGGATCGCCTTGAGCTTTTCGCCTTCGCGCCCGCGAGTCAGGGTGAAATCCTCGAGCACCTGCTCGAGCAGCGACAGGCAGACTTGGCGCATAGCGTCGACATCGAGCGATTCGGTGCCGAGTATCCCCGGCCAGCGCAGCACGTCCGCGGCGGTGACGCTCTGCGCGTCGGGCAGCGCGGTGCGCACGCGCGCGTTGAGCATGACGAGCTGTTTCAGGAGGTCTTCGTCGAGGTCCAGCCCCTTGCGCCCCGGAATCGGCATGTAGGAGATCCGGCACTCGATCTTCCCGCGGTTCAGGCGCGCGGTGAGGGTTTCGCGCAGCACCGATTCGATGCCTCGCAGCTCGTCCGGCATCCGGAACTGAATGTCGAGATAGCGGTGGTTGACCGCGCGCAGCTCGAGGTTGAGCACGGCACTTTCGAGCTCGCGAGCGGCGACGGCATAGCCGGTCATGCTGTAGATCATGGGAGTCGAATGAACCGTGAAGGGTGAAGGGTGAAGAGTGAAGGGGCGGGCGGCCGTCTTACGGCCGCGCCGCAAAGCGGCTACCATACTGGCCCTTCGGCGCTCCGTGGCTGAAAGATAACATATCCAAGGAGTTACATGCGACCCAGTCGACGCAAACCCGACGAGATGAGGCCTGTTCGAATCACTCGCGGATACACCCGGCACGCCGAAGGCTCGGTGCTCATCGAATTCGGCGATACCAAGGTGATCTGCACCGCCAGCGTGCTCGAGCGCCAGGCGCCGCACCTCAAAGGCACCAACAAGGGCTGGGTGACCGCCGAATACGGGATGCTGCCGCGCTCGACCAACACGCGCTCGGACCGCGAGGCGGCACGAGGCAAGCAGTCCGGGCGCACCCAGGAAATCCAGAGGTTGATCGGCAGGTCCATGCGCGCGGTCGTCGATCTCGTCCAACTCGGCCCTCGCACCATCCACCTCGACTGCGACGTGATCCAGGCCGACGGCGGCACTCGCACCGCGAGCATCACCGGCGCTTTCGTCGCGCTGCAGGACGCGGTCAGCGTGCTCGTCAAGAACGGCCTCATCACGCGCTCGCCGGTTCGCGACGCGATCGCCGCGGTGTCGGTCGGCGTCTACGAAGGCGTCCCGGTCCTCGACCTCGATTACCCCGAAGACTCGACGTGCGGCACCGACATGAACGTGGTGATGACCGGGTCGGGCGGCATGGTCGAAATACAGGGTACGGCCGAAGGCGAGCCGTTCAGCCGCGACCAGATGACCGCGATGATGGACCTCGCGGACAAGGGCATACGCGAGCTGATCGCGGCGCAGCGAGCGGCCCTGGCGTCGTAAACCGCGAAAAAAAGCCAAAGCTTTAACGCAAAGGACGCGAAGGAAAACAAAAAAACGCGGTCTATAAATAAATCCTTCGCGTCCTTTGCGTCCTTCGCGTTAGATGTTCTTGACTTGCTTTCCTGAGTGCCTCATGAAAAGAATCGTCATCGCCAGCGGTAACCCCGGCAAGCTCCGGGAGTTCGGGCAGATGCTCGCGCCGCTCGGTTACGAGATCGTGCCGCAGGCGACGCTCGGCATCCCCGACGCCGAGGAGCCTCACGCGACTTTCGTCGAGAACGCGCTCGCCAAGGCGCGTCACGCGAGCGCTCTCGCGAAGATGCCGGCGTTCGCCGACGACTCCGGCATCTGTGTCGCCGCGCTCGGCGGCGAGCCGGGCGTGCACTCGGCGCGCTATGCCGGCAGCCCCGGCCCGGGAGCAGCGACCGGACGCGAAGCGCAGGACGCCCGCAACAACCGCAAGCTCGTCGCCGCGCTCGCGAGCCGGAGCGACCGGCGCGCGCACTACTATTGCGTCATCGTTCTCGTGCGCCACGCGAACGACCCCGAGCCGCTGATTGCCGAAGGGCGCTGGCACGGCGAAGTCATCCTCGAGCCGCGAGGCTCGAACGGTTTCGGCTACGACCCCTATTTCCACCTGCCGGCTTTCGGCCGCACTGCAGCGGAGCTCGATCCGGAAGAGAAGAACGGCGTGAGCCATCGCGGACAGGCGCTGACGCACCTCGTCGCACGCCTGGTCGAGCAGCCGGAATGGCTGTGACGCCGTGAACGTGCAGCTGCAAAGTCACGCGCTCGGGCGCGGGCCGCGATTCGCGTCGCTGCCGCCGCTGTCGCTGTACATTCACGTCCCGTGGTGCGTGCGCAAGTGTCCCTACTGCGACTTCAACTCGCATGAAGCGCGCGGCGAGCTGCCCGAGCAGAGTTACGTGAAAGCGCTGATCGCCGACCTCGACCAGGCGCTGCCGCTCGTGTGGGGACGCCGCGTCTACACGATTTTTTTCGGCGGCGGCACGCCGAGCCTGATGAGCGCCGCGGCGATCGACGAGATCCTGTCGGCGGTGCGCGCTCGTGTGCCGCTCGCCTCCGACGCCGAGATCACGCTCGAAGCGAATCCGGGCACGTTCGAAGCGGAGAAGTTCGCGGGATACCGCGCGGCGGGTGTGAACCGGTTGTCGATCGGCATCCAGAGCTTCGACGCGCGGCACCTGAAAGCGCTCGGCCGCATCCACGACGCCGACCAGGCTCATCGCGCCGTCGGCATCGCGCGCGAGCACTTCGACAACTTCAATCTCGACCTCATGTACGCGCTCCCCGGACAGACACCGGCGCAAGCGCGCAGCGACATCGAAACCGCGCTGGCTTACGAGCCGCCGCACCTTTCCGTCTATCACCTCACGATCGAGCCGAACACGTATTTCCATCGCTATCCGCCTTCAGTGCCCGACGACGATACCGCCGCGGAAATGCAGGACAGCGTCGCGGACGTGCTGAAGGGCGGCGGATACGATCACTACGAGACGTCGGCTTATGCGCGTCCCGGCAGGCGCTCGCGTCACAACCTCAACTACTGGACCTTCGGCGACTATCTGGGTATCGGCGCGGGCGCGCACAGCAAGCTTTCGTTTGCCGATCGCATCGTGCGCCAGGCGCGCTATCGCCAGCCTCGCGAGTACATGGAGCGCGCGCTCGAAGGGGCGGCCGCACAGACCGACGCACCTGTCGCCGCTGCAGAGATCCCTTTCGAGTTCATGATGAACGCGCTGCGGCTCAACGACGGTTTTGCCGTCGCGCTCTTCGAAGAGCGCGCAGGCATGCCGCTGACGACCGTGCTCCCCATGCTCGACGAAGCCGAGCGGCGCGGCTTCATCGTGCGCGACCACCAGCGTATCGCGCCGACCGATCTCGGCCGGCGTTTTCTCAACGATCTCCTCCAGATCTTCCTCCCCGACCCCGCACATCCTTGAGGTGTGCGGGGTCGCGTTGCTTTTCGTGTTTGCACGCATACAATGGTCGCGGTCCGCGCGGGTTACGCAAAGCAAGCCGGTACGAAGAAGAGACTGAAAGCGCAACGGACGCGGCGTCTATCACTTCGGAGGAGAAACCCAGTGAAGCATGCAGCAACGTGGCTCGCCTGTGCGGCGGCAGCAGCGACGATGGCGACGGGCGTTTCGCAGGCCCAGAATTACCCGACGAAGCTGGTGAAGTTCGTCGTGACCTACCCGGCGGGGGGAAGCTCCGATGCGATGGCGCGCATCATCGGCGCGCCGCTCGGCGAGCTCTGGGGCCAGCAGGTGCTGGTCGACTCGCGGCCCGGCGCGGCCGGCGCGATCGGCATGGAATACGCGGCGAAGCAGCCGGCGGACGGCTACACCTTTCTTCTCGCGAACTTCGGGCCCGTCGTCGCCAATCCGCTGCTCCAGAAAGTGAATTACGACGCGCGCAAAGACTTCATTCCGGTGTCCCAGATCACCAGCGCCGCGAACATCCTCGTCGTGCCGAACGCGATGCCGGTCAGGAACGTGAAGGACCTCGTCGCGCTGGCCCGCTCGCGTCCCAACGAGCTCGTCTACGCGACCAGCGGAGCCGGCAGCATGTCGCACCTCGCGGGGGAGATGTTCAAACGCATCACCAACGTGAAGATCGAAGCGGTCGCATACAAGGGCGGTTCGCAGTCGATCGCCGATCTCATGGGCGGCCACATCCCGATGATGTTCTCGGACGCGCAGCCGGTCATGGCGAACATCAAGTTCGGCAAGCTTCGCGCGCTCGCCGTGACGAGCGAGAAGCGCACGCCTTTCACGCCGCAGCTGCCGACGCTGGCTGAAGAAGGCGTCACCGGATTCGCCGCGGCGAACTGG
>JAQGNC010000078.1 GCA_028292065.1 Betaproteobacteria bacterium | reverse complement strand
ACGCTACGGATTCCGGCAACCGGATCACGACTGTCCGCATCGAGCGGATGTAGGACATGATGTCCTTGATCGGCACCACCCGCCCGATCAGCGCCATCACCGGCGGCGTGCGCGCCGCTCTCTGCGTGCGCAAGGGGGCGTAGCGCGCGATGTCGATGCCGTTGGGGATGTTGGTCGTCAGCGCGGGGTTCGCGCCGTCTTCGATCTGGCGTTTACGGTTGCCTTCGAAGAGCGCGATGATCGAATCCGACGCGTCGTAACAGATCTTGCCGATGCCTTCGAAGAAGCGCATCCACATCTGGCGGAAATACGCGATCTCGGTCGGGTCGCGCTGGAAAATCACGCGGTTGTCCGGAATCCAGTGCGCATTGAACAGATCGATGCGGCGCTCTTTGGTGTAGATGCCGTGTTCGGAGAGGATCAGCGGTTTGCCGGTGCGGTACTTGAGCAGCGCGCCCAGCAGCCCGGCATAACCGGTCGAGACGGTGTGATACGCGCGGCACGGAATGAGGTTTTTCGCGATGTTCGCGAGGATCCAGATCGGCGCGTGCATCGTGCGCACGGTCCAGAAGTAGTCCACGAAAGACGGGTCCGACGAAAATTCGCGATATTGCGCCGAGATGAAATCCCACGAGCGATGGCTGTAGAGGAAGTCCTCCTCGTTGAGCCTGCCGCCGGCGAGCTCGGGCGCAAGCTGCTGGAAGAGCGCGCGGCCTTCGGCGTGCGCGTGCGGCGCGCGGAAGTAGCGATGCATTTCCTCGACCACCGCGAAAGTCGCCGGATCGCCGTCGACTTTCTTGATCTCGGGCGCCACGCGCTTCGAGTAGAGGTAGTGCCGCTCGAAATGGACGACGTTCTGCGGCAGCTCGTATTTCTGCTCGCCGTATTCCTCTTCCAGACTGCCGATGAAGACCACGGCGAACCCGACGTCCGGAAAGCCGCGGATCATCTGGTTCACCCAGCTCGACACGCCTCCCGCCACGTACGGGAACGTGCCTTCGAGGAGCAGCCCGATGTCCGCTTCCTGCGCGCGGCGCTCGCCGGGAAGGGTCTCGCGCTCCTTGTCTTTGGATTTCCTGAACTTCATGCAGCCTCGCGTCCCTGCTGTGTTCTCGACCAGTAGCGCACCGCCTGCTTCAGGCGCGGCGAATACTGTCCTTCCGAAAGCGAGCTGAAGATCCGCCGCACTTCACCGTAATCCTTGCGCTCGAAAGCCATCTGGCCGAGATACGCGAGCACGCGCGACTCCTCGAGCCCGTTGGCCACCGCGCGGTGCAGCGCGGCTTCGGCCGCGGCGTCACGCTTGAATATCAGGAGCTTGCCTTTGAGGAACCACAAGCCGGCGTCTTCCGGCGCGAGCTTCATCGCCTGCTCGAGGTAGCGTGCGGTCTCGCCCATCGCGTGCTCGCGCACGTCGCCGTGCACCAGCCCGCCGTACACGAGCTCCCAGTAGAGCTCGGAGAGCCGGCGCAAGCCCACCAGCTGCATCTCGGGCTGGTTCGCGTCGCGCAGCTTCTCGATCTCTTCGTGGATGAGCTGGTTGATGTTCTTTTCCTGGTTGTCCAGGATGCCGTAGGCGACCAGGCGAACTTCATCCGCGGTGTCGCCCAGCATCTCCTGGAGCAGCGGATTGGCGATCTTCGGCGGCATGCCCTGCAGCGCGAGCAGCGACTTGAACCGACTTTCCTTCGGCACGCCCGAATCGCGCAGGCGTGCGGTGAGCCCGCCGGGGCCGTACTTGGTGCGCTCGCGTATCTCGCGAGGCGGAAATTCGAACTCGATCGGCGGGATCTCGGAATACGGCAGCTCGGGCACGTGCCGCGGGAGGTATTTGGAAACCAGCGCGGCGACGACCTGGCCGATCAGGCCGAGCACCGGGATGAAGAACGAGAACCCGAACAGGAGCACGATCACCGGCGCGACCGGACGCCGCAGGTGCGGCGGCAGCGCGGCGGCGACGAATGCGGCCAGACACAGACTCGCGATGCCGTGCACCAGCAGGAAACCCAGCAAGTGCGTCGGATTGCCTTCGGTCAGGGGCATCAGCCAGAAGACGGCGACGACCTCGAGGACCAGCGCGAGCAGGCCGACGATCGCGGTGATCATGCTGCGGACTCTCCCGTCACGATGCGGCCGAGGACGGCCAGCGGATCATGCTGCTCCATTGAGATGACGTACGGCCGCACGTGCAGCGTTTCGAAATCTCCACCGAAGCGGTCCTTGAGCGCGCCTTCCATGCGCTCGAGATAACCGCGGACCGCGATGTCGCTCGCGAGGGGCATCAGGTTGGCGATACCGGTCGATTCGCGATCTCCGCCGCCGAATTGCCATTGCACGTCGAACCGGCGCCGTAGCCGGGTCGCGAAGAGAATCATGTCCACGCGCTCGGGATGAGGCGCGAACTGCATCACCACCACGTGGCTGTTGATGCCGAAGTCGCGCTGCATCCGGATCAGCTTGACGAGCTCGTCCGCGAAATCGTAAGGGCAGCGCGGCACGCGGGTCATCACCTGGCCCACGTCGTCGGAGACCACGACGCTGTCGGCGTAAAGGCCGAGCAGCAGCGACAGGGTGCGCAGCGTGTCTTCGTTCAGGGCGAAGAAAGGCATCCGGGTCACGACGAGCACGCCGAGCAGCTGGTCGCCGCTCGTCAGTATCGGCGCGACGACGAGGTGGTCGGTCGGCAGATCGGCGCCGATGGCGACGTCTTCGGTCTGCAGGTGCGCGAGCGTGCGCTTTTCCAGCGAGTATTCGAGCAGGCTGTCGTTGGCCTTCACCGGCGGCGGGTCGCCCAGCTTGGCGCGCTGGACGTAGCTCCCGTCGACGATCTCGTACACCGCGGCGGCCTCGAGCTGGCAGTGGTGAGCCAGCAGAATGAGGATTTCCTGGGCGGCCGGCAGCGAGCTGCCCGTGCTTCTCACGGCCATCAGCATCCGCAGCTCGTACAGCGCGTCACGCAGTGTCGCGGGCTGCGTGATGAGATCGTGCTCGAGCTGATCGTGCGACAGCCTGAGCACGTTGAGCTGGTTCATGATGCGCGTGAAACGCTCGGTCAGGTAGGCGTTCAACTCGCCGACCCGGCGCAAGCGCGTGCGCCACGTGGTGCTGTACTCGCCTGCGATCATGACCATGATCAGGCCCGCGAGAAAATACAGCTTCGGAAAAGCCGCGTCGGGCGTTGCAAGGAAAAACCAGCCGATCAGCAGGACACCGGTCGACGCGAACCCCGCCATCACCCCGTAACGCAGCGCGACCATGACCGGCGCGAACCAGGTCCAGGGAAACTCGCCCTTGTTGATGAAGAACGGGTCTTCCGGCGAGTCGAGCCAGCACAGCCCGATGCCGATGACGGGGATGATGACTGCTTCCAGCCACAGCCAGCGGTTGGCGAGCAGCGGCGAGAACAACGCCGAGAGCCGTGTCTCGCCAAGCAGTTCTTTCTGAGTTCTATAGTCCATGCGCCGGCAGCTCCGTGCTTAGGCTCGTTTCAAGGGCGAGCTTAGTCAGACGTTGTAGAGCCGGACTGGCTCCGCGACGCCGTGCTGATCGGGGCGCCCGTGCCGCGGATGTTCGCCGAGGAGAGGAGCCCCCTGATCAGCTTCTGCGCGACACCTGACAGCGATTCGCGGCTCCAGCCGCTCTTGCCGCCGACACCGGTCCAGACCACCTGGTTGGTCTGCAGATCCATGATGTGCAGGGCGACGCCCACGGCAGGCTCGCCGTCGATGCCGACCTTGTAGCGCCACTCGTCCACCGCGCCGTAGACGGCGTAGCGGGCGCCCTGAATGCGCGCCCACTTCTCGGCTTCGATCATGACCTTGCGCTCGGCGGGCTCGAACAGCGTGTCCTGGTTCAGGACCGCGGGGTAGCGCGTGAGGTTGTTCACCCCGCCCGAGCGCAGCAGACCTTCGGTGATCGCCTCGGCACGTAACCCGACCTGCGGCACGTCGGTGTGGTTCAGGATCGGCAGCATGACCCATTTCGCCTGAGCGTCTATGGCAGGGCCAACGCCGCTCGAATTGGTGGTAGAGCAGCCGGCGGCGGCGAGCGCGGCTAGCAACAGAACGATCAAGATTCGCACGATAGTCTCCTTCTTGTTTGCACAGCAGTCAGAATCGATCAAACATATACATGTACCGCAGACCAACTTCCCGCGACAGCTCGTTGGTTCCGTTACCCCCGCGTCCGGTGGACGCGTAGAGCGTCAGCCTGTCGGCGCCGATCACACTCCCCGAAGCGCCCAGTATCGCGCCATACCCCTGGCCGGTCACGGTATTGTGTGAAACGCCTATGTCGACGAAGGGACGTATCGCGCGCGTGTAGGTGTCGCGATAGCCCATGCCGAATCCGGTATAGATCCCGTATACGGCGAAGCTCGACGGCAGGAAGAACGCTGCCGTCGGCACCGCGCCGCCCGGCACGAGCACCGAGGTTCCGACGTCGCCCGTGCCGCTCTGGTTATAGCGGTTGAACGAGCCTGCGAGGCGCACGTTCAGGTCGGGGTATTCGGTGCGCACGCGATGGCCGAGCTCCCACGTGAGCGACTGGCCGCTGCCGATGAACGTGCGCTCGCCCTGCGTGTAGTAGCGGTCGGCCGAAAGCTCGCCGGTGATGTATTCGCGTTTGCTGAAGAGGTAGTCGGCGCCGACGAACGCCCGGTCGCGCACACCGCCGACCAGCAGGGTCGTCGTTTCGAGCGCGCGATCGTTGTAGGCGAGACCGACGCGCCCGGAGATGCGCGGGCCGAGCGGCCTGCCGTAAGTCAGCCGCCAGCCGGTGAACTCCGCGAGCGCGTCGCGGTGAAACACGGTGAAGCGCGTCTCGCCGATCGCGTGCCGGAAGAGCGCCGTCATGCCGTAGACCGTGTCGTGTGCGGGAACCGTGGCGAGCACGCCTTCGGCGTGCAGCCCCTGGTCGATGTGGCTCACGTCGAACGACAGGCGCAGACGCGGCGAGAGCCATACGCCGACTTCGCCGATACGTTCCCTGCCGTCGAGCACGCCGCGAGTGAAGTGGGTCTGGCCGACTTCGACGCTGTTGAAGCGTGCCAGCACCGAGTTCGAGAAGCGCAGGTGCATCTCGTCGTCGTACGGACGGCGCTCGAGCTCGGTGAAGGCGATGTCCTCGGCCAGGCGATACTGCTGCGTCCTGTAC
>JAQGNC010000068.1 GCA_028292065.1 Betaproteobacteria bacterium | reverse complement strand
CTTCCGCGCGTGGTGAGCACGCGGGGCATGCTCAGCACGTGGGCGCTGCGGCACAAACGCTGGAAGAAGACCGTCGCCTGGTGGCTCTACCAGCGTCGCGACCTGCGCCAGGCGTGCAGGCACCATGTGACGGCCGAAGCGGAGGCGCTCAGCGTGCAGCGGCTCGGCTTCTGTGTGCCGGTCTGCGTGATTCCAAACGGCGTCGATCTCCCCGATATCCCCCCCGCGGCTAAAGCGGAGGCTGCAGCGGGACGCCCGAAGATCGCGCTGTTCCTCGGCAGGATCTATCCGGTCAAAGGTTTGCCCATGCTCGTCCAGGCGTGGGCGCGGGCGCGTTGCGAGGGCTGGGTGCTGCATATCGCGGGTCCGGATGAGGCGGGGCACCGGAGCGAGGTCGAAAAAGCGGTGGCCGCCGCGGGATTGGGAGGCGTGGTGTCGTTCCTCGGGCCGCTCGAGGGATCCGCCAAACGCGAGGCCCTGCTCGCGGCCGACCTATTCGTGCTACCGACCTACTCAGAGAATTTCGGGATGGCGATCGGCGAAGCGCTCGCCCACCGGCTGCCGGTGCTGACGACCACGGGCGCGCCATGGCCGGCGCTTCGGACACACCGCTGCGGATGGTGGGTAAACCCGACGGTCGAGGACATCGCCGAAGCACTCCGTGCGGCAACAGCGACAGGCCGCGACGAGCTCGACGCCATGGGCGCGCGCGGGCGTGATTTCGTCGCCGCGCAGTTCGGCTGGCCCCACGTCGCGGCGCAATTCGCAGCTATGTACGACAGCGTGCTTAGGGGCTGATTGTCGAGTCGGGCGACAGCGGCTGCGCTGCGAAGCCCAGCCACGCTAACGCATGAGGGCGGTGGACGGGTATTTTCCCGCAAACGGGCGATATCGCACCGCAGCAATCCACGGATCCAAGTAGAATTCGACTCCCGGCGGCACCCGCAATCCATCTCCGACAGGCACTTCCACGACGATGAAAGCGACCGACATGTACCACCGCAGACCTATCGGCCCCAGCTCCCTTGTGCGCCCCGGACAGGGGCGCCGTGAACTCGTTACCTTCCCCGTGCCGGTGTTCCGATGATTTCCGTCGATCAATTGGCGGCGGATTCGCCCCCGGTCTCTGAATACACCGGTCCCGGCACTTTCGAGATCCCGGCTCCCCACGGCGGCACGCTGAGCATCCCGGCCGAAGTCGATGAGCGCTCGGACCCGTACCTGGCGCTGGCGCACGCAGGGCAGATCCACTCTTATTATCAGGAGCACGGCTACGTCGTCGTGCGCGGGTTGATTCCGTCGAGCCTCTGCGACGCGGCGCGTGAGGATTTCGCTCGCGAGATCAAACCTCACACGGGCTACATCTACAGGCAGGCCACGGCCAACCCCGAGAGAAACAAGTTCACCGAACACGGCTTCGTGGTCAATTCGATTCTGAACATCCAGGACCTGCGCCGGTCGAATTTCCCCGGATTTCGCGAAAGCGGGCTGAGGATCATCACTCACCCTGCGCTGCACGCGTCGATGAAGGAGCTCCTCAACGACGACGGCAAAGTGGTTCAGAGCATGTATTTCGAAGGCAACCCGGAAACGTGGGCGCACCAGGATACCTATTACCTCGATTCGCTCGAGCTCGGTCGAATGGTCGGCGCGTGGATTGCCGTGGAAGACATCAAGCCCGGCGCGGGCCGTTTTTATGTTTATCCGCGCAGCCACCTGATCGACATGAAAAAAAACGGCGGAGACTTCGACATCGCTTTCAATCACCAGCGTTACAAACGCCTCGTGCTCGACGTGATCAGCAGCCATGGGCTGGAGTGCAGGGCGCCGGCTTTGCGTAAAGGGGACGTCCTGTTCTGGGCGTCAAAAACCATCCACGGCAGCCTGCCCACCACTCAAGGCCAGCACTCGCGCGCCTCGTTCACGGTCCACGCCATCCCGCGCAGCACGGGATTTCTCCAGCACCAGGCGCGTGAGAAGCGCCTGAGCCTGCAGGAAATCGGCGGCGTCCCGATCCATTGCCCCAAGGATCAGAACCGCTTCTCCAAGCGCGCGGTCCTGTTCCTGGAGACGACTTTCCCCGCGGCGTTTCAGACCGTCAAGAAGCTTGCCGTAAAACTCTACACGCACTGACCGGCGTCCTCGGCGTAGCGCCGGAAGCGCTCCATCACAGGGAACAGAATTGACGGCCATTCTTGGCATCAACGCCTATCACGGCGACTCGTCCGCATGCCTTATTCAGGACGGCAAGCTCGTTGCCGCAGCGGAGGAAGAGCGGTTCACGCGCATTAAGCACTGGGCGGGCTTTCCTGCGCAGTCGATCCGGTATTGCCTCGACGCAGGCGGAATACCGCTGAGCGCGATCGATCACGTAGCGATCAATCAGGACGCAAAAGCCAACTTGTGGCGCAAGATCGCGTTCACCTTTTCAAAGCGTCCGGACGCACATCTGGTCCTCGACCGGGTCCGCACCAAGCGCGAGCGCGCAAATGTCGAGCAGGAGCTTGCCTCGAAGGTCGCCCCGGGATTTTCCGGCAAGGTCCACCATGTCGAGCACCATCTGGCCCATCTGTCGTCGGCCTTTATGGTGTCGCCGTTCGACGAGGCGGTCGTGGTGTCGATCGACGGCTTCGGCGACTTCGCGAGCGCTGCATGGGGCATCGCGCGGCACGGCGGTATCCAGCTCGACGAGAAAGTGTACTTCCCACACTCGCTCGGCATCTTTTACGAAGCAATGACGCAGTACCTCGGCTTTCACCACTTCGGCGACGAGTACAAAGTGATGGGGCTGGCCCCGTACGGCAAGCCCGAATACCTCGAAAAGCTGCGGCGCGTCGTTCTTTTGCAGCAGGACGGCACCTTCCGGCTCAACCTCGACTTCTTCCAGCACCACAAGCAGAAGGTCGAGTACGAATGGGACAACGGGGCGCCGCTGCCGCACGCGGGCAATCTCTTTTCCCCTGCTCTTGTCGACCTGCTGGGGCCCGCGCGCGAGCCTCACATCGAGCTCGACACGCGCCATCGAGACATCGCGCGCTCCGTGCAGGCGATGTACGAAGAAGCTTTTTTCCACCTGCTGGGCATGGCCCACAAGCGCTACGGTGTGGACGCGCTCGCTCTGGCAGGCGGGTGTGCGATGAATTCGGTTGCCAATGGCAAGGTATACGCCCGCACACCGTTCACCCGCATGTATGTACAGTCGGCGGCGGGCGATGCCGGCGGCGCGGTGGGAGCGGCGTACGCAGTAGCTCACAGCGTCGAGGACGCCGGCGCTCAGCGCGTCAACGGCCGCCGGTTTGTGATGGACCACGCGTACTGGGGTCCGGAGTTTACCGTGGCGCAAGTGGGTTCTCTGCTCAGTGCACGCCAGGCGGAGCTCGCGGCCGCAGGATGTATCACCGAGCAGGTCGACGACGAAAACGCCCTCTGCGCTCGCACAGCCGTGGCCCTGACCGAGGGCAAGGTGGTGGGGTGGTTCCAAGGGAGGATGGAATGGGGTCCGCGGGCTTTGGGCAATCGCTCGATACTCGGCGACCCCAGGCGCAGCGACATGAAAGAACTGCTGAATCTCAAGATCAAGCGCCGCGAATCTTTCCGCCCGTTCGCGCCGTCGATCTTGCGCTCGCATGTACCGGAGTGGTTCGAGACCGACGATGACGTACCTTTCATGATGCAGGTCTTCCAGATCCGCGAGGAAAAGCGCTCGAGCATTCCGGCGGTCACGCACGTCGACGGGTCGGGCAGGCTGCAGACGGTCACCGAGGAATCGAACCCGCGCTATTTTCGTCTGATCGACGCGTTCCGCGAAATCACGGGCGTGCCCATGCTGCTCAACACGTCTTTCAACGAGAACGAGCCGGTGGTGTGCCGCCCCGAGCAGGCGCTCGACTGCTTTCTTCGCACCCGCATGGACGTGCTGGTGCTCGGCGACTTCATCGTATCCAGAAACGGTTGAGCGGGCCGGCCACACGTGCAGCGGGTGATCTTCGTCAACCGGTATTTCTATCCGGATCTCTCGGCGACGAGCCAGATCCTGAGCGATCTCGCGTTCTATCTCGCGAGTATCGGGGTGGACGTGATCGTCATCACCGGCCGCCAGCACTATACCGATGCCGCCGCTTCGCTGCCGCCGCGGGAAACCCTGCGCGGCGTCCAGGTGATCCGCATCGCGACCACCGCGTTCGGGCGCACGCACCTGCTCGGGCGCGCTTTCGACTACATGAGCTTCTACGCGACCGCTTTCTGGGAGCTCATCCGGCGCATCCGCAGGCGTGATATCGTGGTCGCCAAGACCGATCCGCCCCTGATGTCGGTGGTGGCCGCGTTCGCGACGCGCCTGCGCGGCGCGCGCCAGATCAACTGGCTGCAGGACCTGTTTCCAGAGGTAGCCCTCGTGCTCGAACCCGAGCTGCTCAACGGCACCGTCGTGCGCGCGGCGCAAAAAGCGCGCGACTGGTCGCTGCGCCACGCGGTGCTGAACGTGGTCCTCGGCAACCTGATGCTCAAGCGCCTGCGCGATCTGGGCGTGCGGGAAGACCGGGTCGTCAAGATTCCGAACTGGGCCGACGATCGCGCGATCACCCCGGTGCCGCACGAGCGCAACCCGCTGCGCTCCGAATGGGGCCTCGAAGGCAAGTTCGTCGTCGCGTATTCGGGTAATCTCGGCCGCGCTCACGAGTTCCAGACGATCATGAAAGCCGCCGTGCTCCTCAACGGGGAGCCCGAAGTGGTGTTTCTGATCATCGGCGGCGGCGCGCAGCTTCAGAATGTGCGCAATTTTGCCGCTATCTATGGCCTGACCAACATCGTCGAGCGCCCGTACCAGGCGCGCGAGCGGCTCGCGCTCAGCCTCGGCGCAGCCGACGTGCATCTCATCACTTTGAAGCCCCAGCTCGAAGGCCTGATCGTGCCGAGCAAGTTCTACGGGATCGCCGCTGCGCAGCGGGCTATCGCGTTCATCGGAGACGCCGAGGGTGAAGTCGGCGCGCTCGTGCGGCAATACGAGTGCGGGGCGTGCTTCCAGGTCGGGGACGAGCAGGGGCTCGCGCAGTTCATCAGGCAGCTCGCGCAGAACCGTGCACAGGCCGAGCGCATGGGCCGCAACGCGCGGCTCGCGCTCGAGGCGGAATGGTCGCAGGAAAAGGCTTTCGAACAATGGCATGCCGCGCTGTCGAGTCTGCCGACGTGAAATCGCCCGCGCGCCGGGGCGCAATGGAAGTCGCGGACAAATTTCCTTGTGGCAGGGCTCGCGACTGCCTAGGTTCGGCGCTCGCGCGTGCGTTGGCGCCGGAACAATACAAAGGTGTGAAATGACAAAATCGTCGCGAGGAAAGCTGGCTGCATTGAGCTGCGTGTGCCTCACGTGCGGGAATGCGGTGGCGGCCGACGCGCCCGCTGCCGAGTCCGCCCCTCCCGCGACCATGCAGGAGCCGGAGGAGCGCGAAGCGCCCGAAGTTCGGGTCGCGCCGCAGGGCGCGCCGGCGCTGCAGATGTCTCCCGATTTCGCCTCGCCCGCAATGTCCTTCGGCGGGTATTTTCCGGTGCCCCAGATGGAATCGGGCACGATGCGGGTGGAGCCTTTCAACATCCGTGCGGCGGTCAACGCGGGCCTCGCCTACGACGACAACGTGACCCTGGCGCGCTCGAACAAGATTTCCTCGATGCTGCTAACCGTCACGCCGGCCGTGTCGGTCGGGCTCGAAGGCGCCAACCAGCGTTATTACGTCGTTTATCGCGGCAATTACGGGCGTTACCTGAACAGTGCGCTGGACAACTTCGACAACCACAACCTGGGTCTCGCGGCGGGGCACGATTGGACCACGCGCTTCACGAGCTTTGCGACGTACGACTACACGCGCGGGCGCGACCCGCGCGGGGCGACCACGGAGACCCTCACGCGTAGCGACCCGTGGACCCTGCACCGGCTGCGCGGCAACGTGGGCTACGGCGCGCCGGGCGCGATGGGGCACCTCGACGGCTTCGTTGGCTACACCAAGCGCGAATATTCGGGTGACAACGGCGGTTTGCCGGACACGCGCAATTTCGATCAGGTCGACGTCGGCGGCACCTTCGGGTACCGGGTCGCCCCGAAGACCACCACGACCCTGACCGTGCAGCACTCGGACATCACCCACCCGGAAGCGCACGTGCTCGACGCCACCGAGAACCGCTACCTCGTGGGCCTGGCGTGGGAGGCGATGGCGAAGACCCAGGGCTATGGGAGAGTCGGTTACCTGCGCCGCTCGGCAGCGGACCCGGCAGCCGGAACGTTTTCGACCCCCACGTACGAGGTCGGCGCGACGTGGTCGCCCCTCACTTACTCGACTTTGAACGTGACGGCCAACCGGACTTCGGCCGAGGCGGTGGAGGCGGGCAGCCGCTTCCTCGTGATCGACGTAACAACCGTGACGTGGAACCACTCGTGGTTCGAGCGCGTGCGCTCGACCGTGCGCGGCCTGTACGGCCAGCAGCGGCACGAAGGGGTGAGCCGGACCGATTCGTATTACACCGTCGGGGCGCAGGTGAGCTATGCGCTCCACCGGCGCCTGCGCATCGGCGCGGAAATCCGGCACGACGCCCGGAACTCGCCCGACCCGCTGCTCGAATTCAAGCGTAACCTTACGCTCCTCACGCTCGAATCCTCGCTATGAACCTGTGGAGATGACGGATGTTGTTTCATCGGATATTGATCTCGTTGCTCGTGCTGGCGTCGCTCGCCGGCTGTTTCAACCGCAAGAGCGAGCCGATCGCGCGCGATACGGTGCCTGCGCCCGAGGAATATCGCCTCGGCGTCGGTGACGTCATCTCGATCCGGGTCTACGGCGGCGAAGAAGACCTCACCTTCCCGCGCATCCGGCTCAACGACCGCGGAACCCTGACCCTGCCGTTCGGCGATTTCACCGCTTACGGCCAGACGACCAAGCAGCTCGAATCGAAGATCACCGCCGGGGTGAAAGGGCAGTACCTGCTCAACCCCCGGGTGTGGGTGAACATCGAGGAATACCGGCCGTTCTACGTGCAGGGGCAGGTTGCGAGACCCGGATTGTTTCCGTTTCAGCCGGGAATGACGGTGCTGCGCGCGATCACGATCGCGGGCGGCTTGCGCGAGCGTGCATCGAAATCGAACTGGTTCGTTCTTCGTGAGAGCGACAAGTCCAACAAGCCGGTGAGGGTCGACCAGAATTCGCTGGTCGGCCCCGGCGACACCGTCATCGTCGAAGAAAGCTTCTTCTGACCGATCGAGGCCATCGTATGGATTCCAATATCGTCGAGCAGCGCCGCGCGGTCGTTCCGGCAGCGCCCATGCAGCAGCAGGAGCCGCTCGAGCTCCTGATGTACTGGCGCACCGTCTGGAAGCGCAAGTGGTGGATCGTCGGGCTCGCGGCGCTCTTCGGCGGCCTCGCGCTGTTCGCGGTCTCGTTCATGACCCCGACCTACCGCGCCACCGTGACGCTGCTCATCGAGCAGAACCGGGCGCGGCTGGTCTCGATCGAGGAGGTCTACAGCGGCGTCTCGGCTAACCGCGAGCACTACCAGACGCAAACCGAGATGCTGAAAGCGCCCGTGTTGGCCGCGGCCGTGATACAGAAGCTCGGACTCGCCACGCACGCCGAGTTCGATCCGCGCCAGCGCAAGCGCTCGTTCATCGCCGATCTCCTGCCCGGAGAATCGCAGCCGGCGACGCACTGGTCACAGGAGAACGTCGACGCCTCGGTGCTGGCCGATTTCCTGCGCCGCATCAGCATCGAGCCGGTGCGCTCGAGCCAGCTCGTGAAGCTGAGCTTCGATGCGGCCGACCCGCAGCTCGCCGCGACGGTGGCGAACGCGCTCGCCAACGCCTATCTCGAGACCGACATCGACGTGCGCGCGAAGATGACTCAGCGCGCCGGGGACTGGCTCGCCGATCGCCTCTCGGGACTGAAGCAGAACCTCGAGGATTCGGAGCGCGCGCTGCAGCAGTTTCGCGAGCGCGAAGGGATGCTCGACACCACCGGGCTCGCGCAGGGCGGCGTCACGAGGCAATTCGAAGAGCTTTCGCGAACGCTCACGGAGGCTTCGATGCACCGCGCCGAAGCGGAGAGCAACTATCAGCAGATCAAGGCGGCGAACGGCCGCGTCGAGGCGATCCCGCTCGTCCTGCGCAGCACCTACGTCGAGCGGCTCAGATCGCTCGAAGGAAACGCGGACAGCCGGGTTGCCGCCCTTGCGAAGCGCTACGGCACCGAGCACCCGCGGATGGTCGAAGCCGAGCGCGACCTGAAACAGCGCCACGAGAACTCGGGCGCCGGCGTCGACGCGGTCATCGCGAGCTTCGCCAAGGAAGTCGAAGTCGCGCGCGCCACCGAGCGCGCGACCGAGCGCAGCCTCAACAGCGTCAGGGGCTCGATACAGGGCATCAACCGCAAGGAATTCCAGCTCGAAGCCCTGCAGCGCGACGTCAATACCAACCGCCAGATCTACGAGCGATTCCTCAATCGCTACCGCGAGACGCGTGCGGCGGGGGATACGCAAAGCAGCGTGGTCGCGCGCATCATCGATCCCGCGATCCCTCCCGGCATGGCCTACAAACCTCGCAAGGACCGCATCGTCCTCATCGGCGTGATCCTCGGGCTGCTGCTCGGCGCGATCGGCGCGCTGCTGCGCGAGCGCATGGACAGCACGATCCAGACGAGCGAAGAAGTGGAAAGCAAGCTCGGCCTGCCTACGCTCGCAGTGCTGCCGCTGCTCGTGGGCGCCTCGGGCAAGATCGTCGGCCGGCACTTCCTCGAGGAGCCGGGCTCGATTTTTTCGGAGGCGATACGCACCGCGCGCACCAGCCTGCTGCTGTCGTCGATAGACGTCCAGAGCAAGATTTTGCTGGTCACCTCGTCAGTGCCGAGCGAAGGCAAGAGCGCGTTCGCGGTCAATCTCGCACTGGCCCACGCGCAGGCGGCCAGGGTGCTGCTCGTAGAGGCCGATTTGCGCCGGCCGTCGATCGCCAAGCACCTGGGCCTCGACGAGGACACCCCGGGCCTGACCGGCTTGTACGAAGGCACGGCGACCCTGGCGCAATGCGTGCAGCGCGTCGAAGGATCGAGCCTGTACGTGCTTCCTGCGGGCCGTCCGCCGTCGAACCCGTCCGAGCTCATCAGCTCCGAGCGCTTCCATCACATGATCCGGCGCATCGCCGCTGCGTGCGACATCCTCATCATCGACTCGCCGCCGGTCCACCTGGTGAGCGACGCCGTGCTGCTCTCGACGATGGCGACGGGCGTTCTTTTCGTCATCAAGGCCGACAGCACGCCGTACCCGCTGGCACGCCGCTGCCTGAGGACGCTCCAGGACGTCGGCGCGCCGGTGATCGGCGTGGCCCTGAACCAGGTCGATTTCAACAAGGCCGGGCGCTATTACGGCGGTTATACGGAATACGCGAAGGAATACGGGGGTTATTACACCAAACCCGCGAAAGCGAGCTGATCCGGGGTTCGTCTGTTGCGCTCGCCCCGCGAGCTCAGTCAGGAGGCCTAGGCCAATGACTTTATGCCTTAATCGGCATGCGCTCTGCTAGCATAATCGGAGCGCGCTGTAAAAAAATTTGCGAATCACATTTGCGCGGCACGGCTAAACAAAAGCGCGTTACCAGTCCGGCGTCCGCAGCATCGGGGACACGGCTCAACCAACAGGGAAGATACTCTTGCTGCGGCTGTTCCTTCTGTCGTTCCTGGTATCGCTCGGCGTCGGATATCTCACGCTGCGCTCGGAGCATCTGCACGGCCACTTCACGGGTGACGTCGCCTCTAAGGGCTCGCACAAGGTGCACGCGAGAGCGGTGTCGCGCATCGGCGGGATATGCATCTTCCTGGGCTGGCTCTCCGCCCTCGCCGCGAGCACCTATTACCACAAGCTGACGGGCGCCGAAGCGCTGACGTGGTTCGTGTGCCTGCTCCCGGCTTTTGCCGGCGGCTTGTCCGAAGACCTGACCAAGCAGGTGCCGCCTGCGACGCGCCTGGTGGCGGCGTTTCTCTCGGCCGGTCTCGCATATACCCTGCTCGGCGCGTCGGTGTCGCGCGTGGACATCATCGGCGTCGATTCGCTGCTGTCGGTGCCGGTGATCGCGTTCCTGTTCACCCTGTTCGCGGTGGGCGGGGTCGCACACTCGATCAACATCATCGACGGTCTCAACGGCCTGGCTTCAGGCGTGTCCCTCATCGCGTTGCTCGCGCTGGGCTACGTCGCTTTCCAGGTGTCCGACACCGAGATCGTCCTGATGTGCGGCGTGGGCGTCGGCGCCATCCTCGGCTTTCGCATGTGGAACTACCCGAGCGGGCGCCTGTTCTGCGGGGACGGCGGCGCGTACTTTCTCGGCGCCTATGTCGCGATACTTTCCGTGCTGCTGATCCACCGGCACCCCCAGGTCTCGCCGTGGTTTCCGCTGCTCCTCGTGCTCTATCCGGTGTGGGAAACCCTGTTCTCCGCGTATCGCAGGCGGGTGTTGCGCGGCAGGCCGGCCTCGATGGCCGACAAGCTGCACATGCACACCCTGTTCTACAAGCGCGTGAAGCACCCGATGGAGGACGGCAAAGCGCGCAGCCGCCGCAATTCGGACGCGTCGGTGTTCATGGTGCTGTTCGCCGGCGGCAGCGCGATTCCCGGGGTGCTGTGGTGGACCGAGTCGGCGTACCTCACCGCGAGCGCGCTGGCCTACGTGGTGCTGTACCTCGCGATCTATCGAAGGCTCGTGAGGTTCGGAAAAACCGCCAGGCAGCGCAGCGGCAAGTCGGCGGCCGGTTATGTCGCACGGCGCGTCGCAGCGCTGCACAGAGCCGCGGCCTCGCGGCGCACCGCCCGCGAAACCAACAAGGCGCCGTAGCACCGTCCTTCGCCCTTCAGTCGAGACCCGCGCGCAGGTAGAATGGCCGCTCTCCACACAGCGGTCTGCAGCGCCGGCCGCGCAACGCAGCGAACAAAAATGAAAGTGCTCGTCACCGGCGCCGCCGGCTTCATCGGTTCCCACGTCGCGTTGCGACTGCTTGCGCGGGGCGATTCCGTCATCGGGGTCGACAACCTCAACGACTATTACGACCCGGCGTTGAAGCGGGCGCGGCTCGCGCGTTTCGGCGGCAAGACCGGTTACACCGATGTGCGCGCCGACGTCGCTGATCGCGCGGCGATGGCCGAAGTGTTCGCGAAACACCAGCCGGACCGCGTCGTCCACCTCGCCGCGCAGGCGGGCGTGCGCTACTCGCTCACCAATCCCGAGGCGTATATCGACACCAACGTCGTCGGGTTCGGCAACATCCTCGAAGGCTGCCGGCACAACGGCGTGCAGCACCTCGTCTACGCCTCGAGCAGCTCGGTCTACGGTGCGAACACCACACTGCCGTTCGCGGTGCGCCAGAACGTCGATCACCCGCTCAGCCTGTACGCGGCGACCAAGAAAGCCAACGAGCTGATGGCGCACACCTACAGCAGCATCTTCGGGCTGCCGACGACGGGGCTGCGCTTCTTCACCGTGTACGGCCCGTGGGGCCGCCCGGACATGGCGCTTTTCCTGTTCACGCGCAACATCCTCGAAGGCAAACCGGTGGACGTCTTCAACCACGGCAAGCACTCGCGCGGATTCACCTACATCGACGACATCGTCGAAGGCATCGTGCGCGTGGTGGACGCGACGGCCGGCCCCGACCCCGAGTGGTCGGGCACGGCACCGAACCCGTCGACGAGCGCGGCGCCGTACCGCATCTACAACATCGGCAGCAACACCGCCACACCGCTCATGCGCTACATCGAGCTGATCGAGCAGGTGCTCGGCAGGAAGGCGACGATCAACTACCTGCCGCTGCAGGCGGGCGACGTGCCGGACTCGTGCGCCGACGTCGAGGATCTGGTGCACGCCGTCGGCTATCGCCCGACGACGCCGGTGGAAGTCGGAGTCAGGAATTTCGTCGAGTGGTATAGACGGCAATACGACGTGTAGCTGTGTCCCGCGCTTCCGGACACAGCATAAAGCTCATACTCACGACTGCGCTCTCGCTCACCGCGCTCGGGATCATCGTCAGGGCCGCGAGCGCGTTCAAGGAAATCGTTTTCGCAAGAGCGTTCGGCGTGTCGGCCGAGACCGACGCTTTCGTTCTTGCCGGCACCTATGCCATGTTCCTGCCGATGATCGTCGGAGGCGCCGTCTCGACGGCGCTCATCTCCAGCCTCTCCAAAGCTGGCGCGTCGATCCGCGGCGCCGGCCTGGGCGGCGTCGCGCCGTGGGTCGTGCTCGCCGCGGCGTGCTGCAGCGTGCTCATCTACGTCTCGGCGCCGCCGATGATGTCGCTGCTGTTCAACCTCTCGGGCGACGATCTCGACAACGCAGTCCATTACACCCGCATCCTGGCGCCGCTCGGCGTGATCGTGCTGCTGACCTCCGCCATGAACGCTCTGCTCAATTCGGCCAAGCAGTTCTATCTGGCGGGCGTCGCCGCGATCGCGACCCCGCTCGCGATCCTGCTCGCGATCGTCGTGCTCGCGGGCCGCTGGGGCATCGAAGCCGCCGCATGGGGAACCGTCGTCGGCGGGGCGATCGAGCTCTGCGTGCTCAGCGTTCGCGTGTACTCGCAACGCCATATCCTTTTCGACCGCGGCGCAGGCGGCCTCGAGCGCGAAGCGGTACGCTTCTGGCGTGCGGTGCTCGTCCTGTCGTTCGCCTCGACGGTCGCGGCGCTCGCGCCGGTGGTCGACCAGTTTTTCCTGGCGAAGCTGCAGACCGGTGCGATCACCCATTACAACTACGCGTTCAAGGTCAATTCACTGCTGATCGGGGTGTTCGGCACCGCGTTCAGCATCGCGATCTACCCGTACTTGAGCGATCTCGCAGCCCAGCGCGACGTGCAGGGACTGAAGCGCCTGTCGTGGCGCCTGAGCGCGACGACCGTGCCGATCAGCCTCGCCGCCGCGGCGGTCGTCTGGCTGTTCTCGTACGAGATCGTCGACCTCCTTTTCGCCCGAGGCCGCTTCACCGAGGACGCGGTGATGCAGGTGGGCGCGATCCAGCGCGTGTTCGCGCTGCAGCTGCCGTTCTACGTCGCAGGGCTGATCGCGATGCGCATCCTCAATGCCGCCGGCGCGAGCCGCCTCGTGCTGGGGATCGCGTGCACGTGCATGATCTGCAACGCGCTGTTCGACTGGATGTTCTACGAGCGCCTCGGCGCGGCCGGCGTCGCGCTCGCGTCGGTACTGACGAGCGTGGTGAGCCTCGTGGTGACGGTCGCGCTCATCAAACCCGCTCTGGCCGGACATCATGCGTGACCCCGCGCCGACACTGACCGTGTTCACGCCGACTTATCAGCGCGCCGCCACGCTGCCGCGGGTGTTCGAGAGCCTGCAGCGCCAGAGCTGCCGCAACTTTTGCTGGCTCATCGTCGACGACGGATCGACCGACGGCACCCGGCAGCTCGTCGCATCGTGGATAACGACCGCACGATTTCCCATCGATTACGTGTACCAGGAAAACCGCGGCAAGCACAACGCGCACAACGCCGCGGTCGGGCGCGCGCGCACCGCGCTGTTCCTGATCATCGATTCGGACGACGAGCTGCTGCCGCACGCGGTGGAGACGATTCAGCGCGCGTGGAACGAGATGAGCGCGAGCGAACAGCGAACGCTCGCCGGAATCTGGACGCTGTGCTGCGATTCGCACGGAAAGCTGATCGGCGGCGCGTTTGCCGGCGGAACGATCGACTCCTCGCTGCAGGAGCTGCGCTACCGCTATCACGACGACCGGGAGATGATGCCGACTTTCGTGACCGACGTGCTGCGCCGCCATCCTTTTCCGGAAACGCCGCCGGGCGCGTGCGCCTACATACCCGAAGAGTATGTGTGGGGGCGAATCACCCGGGAGCGGCCGATCCGCTTCCTCGACGTGCCGTGCAGGATTTATCACCGCGGCGACGGTCTTTCGGTCATGGCCCGCGACCAGTACCGCTACAGCGCATCGGTCGTGTACGGTTATCTCTCGCCGCTCGCCAACGAGCTCGAGTGGTTCTGGTGGGCGCCGCTGAGCTTTGCGCTGAGCGCGGTGCAGGCGGCGCGCTACGCGTTGTTCAGCGGGAATTTCCGCGAGCTCGCCGCGACGCTGCCGTGGAAAGCGCGGCTGCTGCTCTTCCTCGCGCTGCCCGCGGCGCTGTTGCTCCTGTGCCGCGACTGGATGACCGGCCGCATCGCACGACAGCTGGCGGCGCCGCGATGAAAGTCGCGCTCGTCATCTCGTCGCTGGGTCTCGGCGGCGCGTCGCGCGTGATGTCGCTGCTCGCCAACTACTGGGCGGCGCGCGGCGACGAGGTCATCCTCATCACCCTCGACACCGTCGACACCGACGCTTTCGCGCTGCATCCGGCGATCGAGCGCGTCGCGCTCGACATGATGGGCGATTCGAACGGGCTCGCCGCGGCGCTCGCCAACAACGCGAAGCGCCTGCTCGGCCTCAGACGCTCGATCGCCGCCGCGGGCGCGAGCGTGGTGCTCAGCTTCGAGGACCGCACCAACGTGATGGTCGTCGTGGCGACTCTCGGGATGCGCATCCGCCGGGTCGTCTGCGAGCGCACCGACGTCAGGCAGCATCGCATCGGCAGGATCTGGCCGGTGCTCCGGCGCATGACCTATCCGCTCGCCGCGGGTCTGGTCGTGCAGACCGGGGCGCTGCTGCCGTGGGGACGATCGGTCATGTTCGGAAAACCCCGCGTGCACGTCGTCCCCAATCCGATCCCGCTGGAGCGCTACACGTGCGGACCGCTGGCGGAGCGGCCGCTGACGATCGTCGCGGTCGGACGCCTCGAGCCCGAGAAAGGTTACGACGTGCTGCTGGCCGCGTTCGCCGACGTCGCGCGCGAGTTTCCGCAGTGGGCGCTCCTCATCGCCGGCGACGGCTCGCAGCGCGAGCCGCTGCGCGAGCTCGTGCGCGAGCTCGGGCTCGAGCGCCAGGTTCGGCTCGCCGGCTACATCGAGAATCCGCGCGACGTGCTCGCCGCGGCGAGCATCTTCGTGATGTCCTCGCGCTATGAAGGTTTTCCGAACGCGCTGCTCGAAGCGATGGCGTGCGGACTGCCCGTGGTCAGCACCGCATGCGTCGGGGCGCTCGAGCTCCTGGCGGACGGCGTCAGCGGCGTCGTGGTGCCGGTGGACGACCGCGACGAGCTCGCGCACGCGCTGCGGCGGCTGATCAGCGACGCGCCGTTTCGCCACCGGCTGGGCAGTCATGCGCGCAGCGTCGCCGAGCGTTATTCGATCGACGCGGTCATCCGCGAATGGGATTCACTGGTCAGCCCGACGTGCCTACGATCGTATTCCTGACCCGGGCCCTCGACATCGGCGGCGCGCAGCGCCAGCTGGTGGAGCTCGCGCTCGGGCTGCACCGGCTGGGCTGGAAAGTGCACGTGCTGCTCTTCTATGGCGGCGGCGCGCTCGAGCCTCAGCTGAAGGAGGCCGGCGTGGAGGTCGTCAGCCTCGGCAAGGAGGGCAGGTGGGCCGTGCTCGGCTTCGTGCGGCGCCTCGTGAAAGAAATCAGGCGCGTGCGGCCGGACTTCGTCCACGGCTATCTCGACGTGGCGAACCTGCTGCTCGGCGTGCTGCGGCCTTTCTTCGGCGGCTCGCGAGTGGTCTGGGGTGTGCGTGCGTCGAACGTCGACCTGTCGCGCTACGACACGCTCGCGAGGATCGTTTTCCGCGTGGGCGCGATCTCGTCGCGCCTGGCCGACCTCGTCATCTGCAATTCGGAGTCGGGCCGCGCGTATCACGCGGCGCACGGCTACCCCGCCGCGCGCATGGTGGTGATACCGAACGGCGTGGACTCGAAGCAGTTCCGCCGCAGCGAAGAAGCGAGGATCGAGGTACGAGCCGAGTGGGGGATCGCCCCGCACGAAAAGCTCGTCGGCATCGTGGCCAGGCTCGACCCGATGAAGGACCATCCGAATTTCCTGCACGCCGCCGCGCGCATCGCGGCCGCACGGCAGGACGTGCGCTTCGCGTGCGTCGGCGACGGTGAGCCGGCGTATCGCGCGAGCCTCCAAGCGCTCGCGGTCGAGCTCGGTCTCGGGAGCCGCATCGTGTGGGCGGGCGCGCGCACCGACATGTGGCGCGTGTACAACGCGCTCGACGTCGCGGTGTCGGCGTCCGCTTTCGGCGAAGGCACGTCCAACGCGATCGCCGAAGCCATGGCGACAGGCGTGCCTTGCGTGGCGACCGCGGTCGGCGACGCCGCCGCGCTGATCGGCGACCTGGGCTGGATCTGTCTCCCGCGCGATCATGCTGCGCTCGCGAGCGCGATCGTCGACGCGCTGGCCGCGCCGTGCGATGCAGTAGCGATCCGTGCGCGCATGGTCAGCGAATTCAGCCCCGAAAGGCTGCTCAGGCGCACTGCCGAAGAGTTGAGCAAGCTCGGCGGGGCTGGCATGATGGTGACCGACCCTTCACCCCAACGTCCGAAGTGCCCCTGATGAAAACCGAAAGCCCAGCGCTCAGGAATCCGCAAGCCGGACTTGCGATCTACGCGACCATTTGCGCTTCGGTCGTCGCACTTCTGTTGCTGACCAACTGGCCGGCGTATCACTTCGCGATTCGCGGCGGCCCGATTCCACTGTATTACTTCGCGCTGCCGGGATTGTTCATCGTGCCGATCCTGTTCGCCGAGCCTGCGACGGGCGTGCGGTTTTTCAAGGAGCCGCTCTTCTGGTGGTTCGTCGTCTACGTGCTGCTCGGGCTGCTGTGGCTGCTGCTCTCCCAGGACTTCATCGAAGAGGCGAGCCGGCAATGGCGCCAGCGCGTACTCGCGCTCTATTTCTTCTTCACGATCACGATACTGGTCAGCAACGCGAAACCCCGGTTCCTGGCGCTCGTCATCGTCGGCTGCCTGCTGATCGCGACGGCCGCGAACTGGTTCGATCTCATGCGCCCGTATCGCTTCGTACCGGAAGGTATCGAAGGTGCGAACGCGGGCCGCGGCGCCGGGTTCTACATGAACGCCAACGCGGCGGCATCGTTCGTCATCATGGGCACGATCGCGGCGCTGCCTTTCGTACCGATGCGCTTTCGCGCGTTGCTCCTGATCGGGGCGGTGCTGGGCGTCGCGCCGACACTGTCGCGCTCGGGGTTCATCTTCGTCATCGTCGCCATCGCGGGCTCGATCATGCTGAAGCTGCTCAACCGCGTGCAGGCGATACTCGTGATTGCGGCGTTGCCGGTGCTGGTCGGAGCGACGGTGGTCTACTACGACCGCCTCATCGTCTCCTCCGACAGCTCGAACCTCGAGAAGACGGTCGACCGCCTGCGCTGGTTCGAAGGTGAAGAGGACGCATCGAGCGAAGAGCGTAGATGGGTTGCCGCGCACGCGCGCGACATGTTCATCGAAGAGCCGTTGCTCGGCCACGGCATCGGGGCGACGACGCTCGAGCGCCTCGGCGCCGGCCCGCACAACATGTACGTCGCGCTGATGGCGGAGCAGGGGGTATTCGGGCTCGCGCTCTACGTGTCGCTCATCGTGATCATGTTCCGGCAGGGCAGGCGAATCGCGCGCACGTCACCGACCGCGGAAGGGCAGGATATCGGCAGGGCGCTCGCGGTCTACGCGCTGTTCCTGGCGGCTTACGGCATGTTCAGCCACAACGTGCTCGAAGAGGCCCACGGGATGTTTGCGATCGCGTTCCTGGCGGCAGCGGGACTCAGGGCCGGCGGCGCCTCCGCGGTGGTGCAGCACGCCAGGCCGTTGCCGGCGCGTGCGCGCTGGCGCGCGACGGGGGCGCCGGTTGCGCGCCTCGACCCGCCCATC
>JAQGNC010000067.1 GCA_028292065.1 Betaproteobacteria bacterium | reverse complement strand
AGCGTCGACTTGAGCTTGCTCGAATCGTAGTAGCTGGTGACACCGCCGCCTCCCGGGATGAGGTACGGCGGAGGAACGCGCGGCTCGAAGAAACCCGGAACGCCCCTCATCAGGACCCAGCCGGCGGCAAGCTGGTTGACCCAGCCGCGCGCCGCGTCGCCTTGACATAAACCATTCCAGAAGTCGCTGACGCCGCTGTCGCCTGCGTTGCTCACCAGTTCCCAGAACTCGCGCAGCCGGGCGACACGATCTTCCTTCGCGTTGCCGGCGATGATCGCGCTGTTGATCGCGCCGATCGAGATGCCCGCGATCCATGTCGGCTCGATGCCGCCCTGGTGCAGCCTTTCGTAAACGCCTGCCTGGTACGAGCCCAGCGCGCCGCCGCCCTGGAGCAGCAGCGCAATGCTTTCGAAGGGCGTTGCGCACGGCTTCGCGACTTCGGGCGGCGCCTTGGCGGGGCGGCGGCGTGCGTTGCCGGAAGCGTCACTCATGTGTGGCACCGGGACGTCAGGGGGAGGCGCATTCGAGTCCTTTCGTTCATGCGCATGGCGCAATCGTCCCGCCAATTTACAACGATACGTCCTCGGAACCTCGAGCGATGACCACTGGGTTTCCTGCCGGCTGCTTTCAGGCAGAGCACACGGCGCCGTCCCGCAGGCCACGTCGAGCAGGCATTCGCACCCGTCGCCGGTAGCGGAACTAATGCCGACACGGTGGGCATGCTGAGTGCATCGGAAAACTCAGTTACACGAGGAGCACACCATGCTGACAATCAGAAAGATCACAGTCGCTGTTTGCATCGCGGGAGCAAGCACGCTCGCTTTCGGCGATGACACCCAGAACGATCAGAAGAAGCAGGACAAGACAGAAATGAAAAGCTCCGTCGGCTCCGGCGCGGGCGCGGGTGTAGGCGGGCTGAGCGGTGCGGCCGCGGGTGCGGCTGCCGGAACCGCGGTCGGTGGCCCGATCGGTACGGTCGTCGGCGCTGCGATCGGCGCCGGCGCGGGGTCGGGCGCTGGCGGCGTCGCCGGCAAGCGGGTCGCGACCCGCAAGGAGCGCAAAGAGGAACGCAAGCAGGCGAAGGAGCAGGGTGCGCAGCAACAGCAGCAGGCCCAGGCGCCTCAACAGCAAGGGCCTCAGCAACAAGCCGCGCAGCAGGCGGCGCCGCAACAGCAGGCCGCCCAGGCGCCTGCGCCGCAACAGCCCTCTCAGCAGCAGCCGGAACAGCCGGTTCAGCCGCAGTAGCGTGGTTGTGCCGGGCCGGCCGCGGTCGCAGGCCGTTCCCGGCACACTTTTGACGGCTCAGGCGTATGGAGGACTTATGCTTAAAAAGCCGATTTACACCGCGAGAATGAGGCGCACGATCCACGCGCTGATGACGGCGGCTGCCCTCGTCGGATGTGCGTCAGTTGCTCACGTCGAATCGCAGGCCGCGTCGAGCTCGATCACGTCCGGATCGGGAACGGTCAGCGCGACGACTTCGGGCGGCGCGAACAGCTCGATCAAGTCGGGCCCGTCATCGTCGGTGAGCTCGAACGTGTCGTCGAACGTGACGAGCTCGAACACCTCGTCGAACGTAACGAGCTCGGACAGCGTCGGGACCACCACGACCAACTCGGCCAACTCGGTGAGCTCGTGCAGCAGCACCATTAACGGAAAACGCTGCGAAGTGACGTGCAGCGCACCCCTTGTCGCACAGTGCGTCAAGCCGCTGGAGCAGCCCGGGTCGGTCTGCTTCTGTCAGTAGTCGCTACAGAGTGAAAAAACCCGCCTCGGCGGGTTTTTTTTTAAGCACACGGGCCGGAACCGGCCCGTGTTTCGTGACGCGTTCAGCGGCTGCTTTTCCAGTCGCTGGGGCCGCGCTTGCGCGCAGTGTGGTTCATCTCGGCTTCTGGCCTATGGCGCCACCCGCGCCACCGGAAGTCGCGCCGGTTCCCGGCGTGCTGCCGGACATTCCCGGCACCGCAGCCATGCCGGGCACAGTGCCGACGTTGGCGCCTTGCGAGCTGCTCGTGTTTTGCGAAGCCGTGGTGGACTGGTTCGTGGTCGCGCGGTTGTCGTTGAAGACCGCGTTGTGATTTCCACTCACGTTCGTGTTCGAGTCGATGCCCGTGGCCGCGCTCGGGTTCACGGACTGCTCGGGGTTCGTCTGCGAGGCCTGGCTGCCGGCGGTCCGCCCTCTCGCGTTACCGGCGCCTGCGCGGCGGGATGTGCTGCTGCCGACGTTCGCGCCTTGCGTGCTCCCGGTGTTCTGAGACGCAGAGGTGGACTGGTTGGTATTCGCGCGATTCGTCGTGAAGACGGCGTTGTGGTCGCCGCTGATTGCCGCATCCGACGAAATACCGGTCGCCGCGTTCGGATTCACCGATTGAAGGGGATTCGTTTGCGCCGCCTGGCTCGCATCCGTGCGCGACGGCGAGCTCTGCGCGAATGCCGTCGCACTCAGGGCCGCGAAGACGGCCGCGGTGACAACACTGCGTGAATGTTTCATGTGTATCTCCTCGTTCTGGGGGGGTATCGAGAAAACCCGCCGAAGCGGGTTTCTCTCCAAGGGCTGTTCCTGCCGTTAGCGCTGCTGGCCGACGCTCGAGCCGACCGAGCCGCCCGCACCCGACGAGGTGCCGCCTGCGGATGCCCCGGCTGCGCCGCTGACATTGCCCGACACGCCAGGTACCGCGCTCATGCCCGGCATGTTGCTGGAGCTCGTGCGCCCTGGCTGCACGTTCATGCCTTGCGTGCTGCCCGTGTTCTGCGATGCGGTCGTCGACTGGTTCGTCGTCGCGTTCGAGTTCATCCGGGTGTTGTTGCCGTCGCCGCGAACATTCGCGCCCGACTGCACGCCGGTCATCGCGCTGGGGTTCACGTATTGTTCGGGATTGGTCTGCGACGCCTGGCTCGCGCCAGTCCGGTTGCGGGAGTTACCCCGCTTGGCGCCTGACGGGGTGCCGACGTTCATGCCCTGCGTGCTGCCGGTGTTCTGCGAGGCAGAAGTCGACTGGTTGGTCGTGGCGCTCGAGTTCATTCTCGTGCGGTTGTT
>JAQGNC010000054.1 GCA_028292065.1 Betaproteobacteria bacterium | reverse complement strand
ATTCTGGCCTGCGCCAGAATGACGGCCGCGGCGGCCGCTGCTACAGGCGCGGCGCGCCTGCACAACGTGTTTGCTGCAGGCGGGGCGCCTGCTACACAAAGCGACCGCTGCACGCGAAGCCCCTGCGCTATACAAAGCGACCGCTGCGCGCGGAGCCACTACACAAGTGACGACGCACAAAGAAAAACCCCGCCGAAGCGGGGTTTTTCTTTTCGTGCACACCGGAGGAAGGGAGGTTACGGAGGGAAACCTTTTCGGTTTCCCTCTGTTCCTTTTCCGCGCCCAAGGACGGGCAGCGCCCGTCCGATGGGAGGCCGGATATGTAAGGCGCGAAGCGCCAGTTACATATCCATGCCTCCCATTCCGCCCATGCCACCACCGTGGCCGTGGCCGGCGTGGCCGCCTTCGTCCTTCGGCGCCTCGGCGACCATCGCATCGGTCGTGAGGATCAGGCCCGCCACCGAAGCGGCGTTCTGCAGTGCGTAGCGCGTGACTTTGGTCGGGTCGAGAACACCCATCTCGACCAGGTCGCCGTACTCGCCCGTCGCCGCGTTGTAGCCGACGTTGCCTTTGCTTTCCAGAACCTTGTTCACGACGACCGAAGGCTCATCGCCCGCGTTGGCCGCGATCTGGCGGATCGGCTCTTCCAGCGCGCGCAGCACGATCTTGATGCCGGCGTCCTGGTCGGCGTTGTCGCCTTTGAGGTCCTTGATGCTCTGGCGCGCGCGCAGCAGCGCAACGCCGCCGCCGGCAACGATGCCTTCTTCGACGGCCGCACGGGTCGCGTGCAGGGCGTCTTCGACGCGGGCTTTCTTCTCTTTCATTTCCAGCTCGGTCGCGGCTCCGACTTTCACCACGGCAACACCGCCGGCCAGCTTGGCGACGCGCTCCTGGAGCTTTTCCTTGTCGTAGTCGCTGGACGCGTCTTCGATCTGCTGGCGAATGTTCTTCACGCGAGCTTCGATCTGGGCCGAGTCACCGGCGCCGTCGATGAGGGTGGTTTCTTCCTTGCCCACTTCGATGCGCTTGGCCGAACCGAGGTCGGTCAGGGCCACTTTCTCGAGCGACAGGCCGACTTCCTCGGCGATCACCGTGCCGCCGGTGAGGACTGCGATGTCTTCGAGCATGGCTTTGCGGCGATCGCCGAAGCCCGGGGCTTTGACGGCCGCGGTCTTGAGGATGCCGCGGATGTTGTTGACGACCAGAGTCGCGAGCGCTTCGCCTTCGACGTCTTCAGCCACGATCAGCAGCGGACGGCCGGCTTTCGCGACCTGCTCGAGCACGGGCAGAAGGTCGCGGATGTTCGAGATCTTCTTGTCGTAGAGGAGAACGTAGGGGTTCTCCAGGATGCACATCTGGCGATCGGGGGTGTTGATGAAGTAGGGCGAGAGGTAGCCGCGATCGAACTGCATGCCTTCGACCACTTCCAGCTCGTTGTTCAGGCCCGAGCCGTCTTCGACGGTGATGACGCCTTCCTTGCCGACCTTGTCCATCGCTTCAGCGATGATCTGGCCGATGTTGGCATCGCCGTTCGCGGAGATCGAGCCGACTTGCGCGATCTCTTTGGTGGTTTTGCAGGGCTTGGAGAGCTTCTGCAGCTCTTCGACGGTGCGGATGACCGCTTTGTCGATGCCGCGCTTCAGGTCCATCGGGTTCATTCCAGCGGCGACGAACTTCATGCCTTCCTGAACGATCGACTGGGCCAGAACGGTCGCGGTGGTGGTGCCGTCGCCGGCGACGTCGGAAGTCTTGGAAGCGACTTCCTTCACCATCTGCGCGCCCATGTTCTCGAACCTGTCTTTCAGCTCGATCTCTTTCGCGACCGAGACGCCGTCTTTGGTGACGGTCGGGGCGCCGTACGAGCGCTCCAGAACCACGTTGCGGCCTTTGGGGCCGAGGGTGACTTTGACCGCATCGGCCAGGATGTTCACGCCGGCGACGATTTTCGTGCGGGCGAACTCATGAAACTTGACGTCTTTTGCTGCCATGTTGGATCTCCTGATTATTCGATGCGGGTTTAGGCTTCGACGACGCCCATGATGTCTTCTTCACGCATCACGAGCAGTTCTTCACCTTCGACCTTGACGGTCTGGCCCGAATATTTGCCGAAGAGCACGCGGTCGCCGACTTTGACGTCGAGCGGCAGCACTTTGCCGTCTTCGGTTTTCTTGCCTTTGCCGACGGCCTGTACTTCGCCCTGATCGGGCTTTTCCGCGGCGGTGTCGGGGATCACGATGCCGGAAGCGGTCTTACGCTCTTCTTCCAGCCGTTTGACGATAATGCGGTCGTGCAACGGGCGAATCTTCATCTCTACTCTCCTCTGATACGGTCGATTGAATCTGGGGCCCGGCCGGTTACTAGCACTCAGCCCAGGCGAGTGCTAATGATAAAGGCTCAGGGGCATGATTTCAAGCGTTGGAGGTAAAGATTGCGGCCGTGAGCGCGCGTACGCACCCGGCGCAGGCCGCAAAACGGCCGCGCCGGGGGCCCCCGTGGGGGGGGGCTTAGGTGAGGGGACTAACTGTCGAGCTTGCCGCTCGCAGGGATGCCGAAGCGGTAGACCGTGCGGCGTTTGCCTTCACACGTCGGGGGGATGGGGGTGTGAGGACACGGGCCCGCGCGGGTGCCTTCGGGTCCGAGCGTCGCGTCGTCCGCGTATTCGGCCCAGATGCTGCCTTTGACCGGCCGGAAAACCCACATGAGATAGCCGCGATGCGCGGCGAGCTGCACGAGGTCGTCGGCGTCGGGCGCGTCGGAGACGACGACGTGATTACCGTTGATGCCGTACGGGAAAGAGCCGAAAGCCTGCAGGCACTCGAGCGCTTCGCTGCCCTGCGCACCCGGCCTCATGCAACCGGGACGCTCGGCGCGAGCGACGTCCCACGCGCCGAGGGTCCATGCCGCTTCCATCGCAGCGCTGTCGACCGTGACGAGATTGTTCCAGCGATCGTTGAGCTGAAGCGCCGAGCTCGGTATCGGGTTGTACGCGATCGTCTGCGCCTCTTCGATCTCGATGAGCTTCTCCCTGATGAAGCCGTGCCAGTGCAACGTGAGTATCACCGGCGTATCGGGACAGGGCACAGCCGCCAGAGTGATCGCGACCAGCGGAAAACTGGTCGAGCTCATCTGATCTTGGATGCATTCGAGCACTCGCATAGACATCAGGTATCTCCCTCGTCAGTGCTAGACTAAAAGCAAACTCGATGCCAACGGTCTTAACCCCTATAACGTCTGCCGCGCGAAAAGGTTGAGGCGAACTTGTAACAACGTACTGCGTCTCTGATTTCCCTCTCTGCAGCGCGTGCCTCGAAGTCTCGAATGCCCTCCCCCACCAACCAAACTAGCACTCGCAACGACATGCTGCTAAAGCGGTCCTTGCGGGCGGTGTGGCATCCATGCACGCAAATGAAGCAGCACGAGACGCTGCCGCTCATTCCGGTGGCATGCGCCGCCGGGTGCTGGCTCTACGACTTCGAAGGCCGCCGCTATCTCGATGCGGTGAGCTCGTGGTGGGTGAATCTCTTCGGCCACGCCAATCCGCGTATCAACGCAGCGCTGATCGAGCAGCTCGCCTCGCTCGAGCACGCGATGCTCGCGGGCTTCACGCACGAGCCGGTGGTCGAGCTCTCCGAAAAGCTCTCCGCGCTCACCCGCGGTACGCTCGGCCACTGCTTCTACGCGAGCGACGGCGCGTCGGCGACCGAGATCGCGTTGAAGATGAGCTTTCATTTCTGGCGCAACACCGGCAAGCCGCAAAAGACCCAGTTCGTCAGTCTCAAGGGCAGCTATCACGGCGAGACGCTCGGCGCGCTCGCGGTCACCGACGTCGCGCTTTTTCGGGACACTTACGCGCCGCTGCTGTCGCGCAGCGTGCAGGTGACGAGCCCCGACTGGCGCGCGGCCGGCGCAGGCGAATCCCCGCGCGATTTTGCACTGCGCTGCGCGCTCGACCTCGAGCGCTATCTCGCCGCGCATCACCCCGCGACCGCGGCGTTCATCGTCGAGCCGCTGGTGCAGGGCGCGAGCGGGATGGCGATGCACCACCCGGTTTATCTCTCACGCGCGCGCGAGATCTGCGACCGCTACGGCGTGCATCTCATCGCCGACGAAATCATGACGGGCTTCGGGCGCACCGGAACCTTCTTCGCGCACGAGCAGGCGGGAATCACTCCGGATTTCCTGTGCCTGTCCAAAGGCATCACCGGCGGCTACCTGCCGCTGTCGGTCGTGCTCACGCGCGACTCGATCTATGAAGCCTTCTACGATGACGACGTGACTCGGGGTTTCCTGCACTCGCATTCGTATACAGGCAATGCGCTCGCGTGCCGTGCGGCGCTGGCGACGCTCGATATCTTCGAGACCGACGGCGTCATCGAAGCGAATCGCGGGAAAGCGGCGACGATGAACGAGCTCGCGCAGCCGCTGTCGGCGCACGCGCGCGTCCGCGATTTCAGGAACACCGGGATGATCTGGGCTTTCGAAGTCGACTTGGCCGTCGAAGGCCTCGCCCGCCGCATCCACGAAGCCGCACTCGCACGCGAGTTGCTGCTGCGCCCGATCGGCCCGACGGTCTACTTCATGCCGCCTTACACCATCAGCGAAGAAGAGCTGGCGATGCTGGTCGATCGTACGGTCGAGATTGTCGAAGGGCTTTAAGTGCGCCCCTCTCCCCAACCCTCTGCCCGCACGCGGGGCGAGGGAGGTTTCAACGGCAGCCTCCTTGAACGTGAGCACTGAGACTTCGCGCGACTATGTCCCCTCTCCCTGTAACAGGGAGAGGGTTAGGGTGAGGGTACACGCCCTTGAAAATCATGAAACATAGCGCGATTACGATCTGCCGAATCGTTGTGTTCGCGCTGACGGCCGCGGGCGCTGTCGCTCACGCCGCAGTGCCTCCCCCCGTCGCGCAAGCCCTCTCCGCCGCCGGCATTCCCGAATCCGCCGTCGGCTTGTACGTTCACGACACCGGCGCGGAGCGCCCGGCGGTCTCTCACGGCGCCGAGCGCGCGCTCAATCCCGCGTCGACGATGAAGCTCGTCACGACGTATGCCGCGCTCGAGCTCCTCGGACCCGCGTACACGTGGAACACCGAGATCTACGCGACGGCACCGGTGCAGAACGAAGTGCTCGCCGGCGATCTGATCATCAAGGGCTACGGCGACCCCAAGCTCACGCTCGAGAACTTCTGGCTGATGCTGCGGAACCTGCGCGCCCGCGGAATACGCGACATACGCGGCGACGTGGTGCTCGACCGCACTTACTTCAGCGCCGAAGATTACGACCCCGCCCGCTTCGACGGCGAGCCGCTGCGGCCGTACAACACCGGGCCCGATGCGCTGCTCGTCAACTTCAAGGCGATCACGCTCACGCTCATACCCGAAGCCGACAACCGCGGCGTGCGCATCATCAGCGACCCTGCGCTGCCGGCGATCCCGGTCGTGAACGCTGTCGCGATCAGCGACACGCCGTGCGGCGACTGGCTCTCGAAGCTGAGGATCGACGCGGAGGCGGGCCCCGACAGCGCGCGCCTCACGCTCTCCGGCGCGTATTCGCGCGACTGCGGTGAGCGCACCCGCAGCTTCAGCCTCCTGCATCCGCGCGCGTACGCAGGCGCGCTTTTCACGCAGCTGTGGAAAGAGCTCGGCGGCACCTTCAGCGGCACGGTTCGCGATGGCGCCGTGCCGCCGGGCGCACGGCTCTTCTCATCGACGCGCTCGGAGGCCCTGTCGGAAGTCATCCGAGACATCAACAAGTACAGCAACAACGTCATGGCGCGCCAGCTGTTCCTCACGCTCGGCGCGTCGGGCGAAGGCGCGCCGGGAACGCTCGACAAGTCGCGCAACATGGTGCGCCAGTGGCTCGTGCAGAAAGGCGTGAGCGCGCCCGAGCTGGTCGTCGACAACGGCTCGGGCCTGTCGCGCATCGAGCGCATCAGCGCACGGACGATGGGGGAGATGCTGCTGGCCGCTTTTCGCAGCGCGGTCATGCCCGAGCTCATGGCGTCGCTGCCCGTGGTGGCGGCTGACGGCACCATGCGCAAGCGCCTGTCGAACGCCGAGGTCGCGGGTCAGGCGCACATCAAGACCGGAACGCTGTCGGGCGTGCGCGCGATCGCGGGCTACGTGCTCGATGCGAAAGGCCGGCGTGTGGTGGTCGTGTTCATCATCAACCACGCCAATGCGGCAAGCGCGCAGGCCGCGCAGGACGCACTGCTGCGATGGGTCTATCGCGCTGCCCGCTGAGCGCTTGCGGACATCCAGTGTTGCATTCGTGCAACGCTCGACCGGCGAATGCACCGTTACAGCGCGTGATCGCTGGCGACACTCACATCGCTGCACGCACAATAGGCCCATGCCGCATCAGGCTTAATCACGGAGAGATTCATGCGTAAAGTTGTGACCCGGTCCCTTCCCGCCTTCGTTCTTGCCGCCGCGTGTGTCGCCGCAGCGCCTGCCCACGCGCAGCGCGCGCCGGACCCCGGCACGGGCTTCTATGTCGGCGGCGCGCTCGGCGGCGTCAGCTACAACGTGAACACCGGCTCGCTCGCGAGCGCCGGATTCGTGACGACCGGCACCGACGACACCGATTTCGCCTGGAACCTCACCGGGGGCTACAAGTTCACCCGCAACTGGGCGGTGGAAGTCGGCTACGTCGATCTCGGCACGTTCACCGCGAACGGAAGGTTCGGCGGCGCCACGTCGCGGCTCGAAGCGGACGTGACCGGCGTGAACGTCTCGGGCGTCGGCACGCTTCCCCTGAACGACATGTTCAGCGTCTACGGCAAGCTCGGCTATTTCCGCTCGCAAGCCAAAGCGACGGCGAACGTCGCCGGCTCGGTCGGCCGCGCCAAGAGCCGCGAGAACGACGTGACCGCGGGCATCGGCGCGCGCTATCACATCAACCGCAACTGGTCGGCGCTGCTCGAAGTGAATTATTACGGCCTCGGCGGCAGCGACGATGCGACCGCTTATATGGTTGGCGCGCGCTACGATTTCTGAGCGCCGGCTCGATGCAAAAAGAGCCGGGTCTGACGTCCCGGCTTTTTTTGCCCGCCGCCGCGCAGCCAGGCGCGCCGCTTGCTCGCCATGCGCTGCGCCCGAGGCATCCAGGGGTTTGCACGACCGGATTCGCAACCATCAACATGAGGGAGGGCTCATGAAGCACGTTGCAAAGTCGCTGTTGGCCGCAGGCGCCACCGCGGTCTGCTGTTTCGCAGCACCCGCTCACGCGCAGCTCCAGTTCGGCCGGATGGACACGAGCCTCTATCTCGGCGGCGCGGTCGGCGCTTCCCGGTTCAAGCATGCGTGCGAAGACGTTCCGGTCTCGTGCGACAGGACCGACACCGCCTGGAAAGCATTCGTCGGCTACCAGTTCACGCGTAACATCGGCATCGAAGCCGGGTACGTCGACATGGGTAGAGCGACGGCGAACGGATTCGTTGGCGGGGCCTTTGTGGACGCGAAGGCGAAGGTGCGGGGGGTCGAGCTCGTCGCGGTCGGGACGTACCCGATCACGAATCAGTTCGCCGTCTACGGGAAGCTCGGCGCCGTCCGGTCGAGGGTGAGCGTATCCGCGACCGCGGTCGTGCCCGGCTTCGCAGCGACCGTATCCGACAGCTCGAGAACCACCGACTTCACCTTCGGTCTCGGGGCACGCTACTTCATCACTCCGAACCTCGGCGCCCGCGCCGAATGGCAGCGTTACCAGAAAGTCGGTAACGACAGGGTCGGCACCGACGACATCGACGTTTTCAGCCTCGGACTGCTCTACGCGTTTTAAGTGCGCCGCCGGGTGCGCGCGATCCGGAGTCAGCCGATTCCGAGCTCGCTCCAGATCGCGTCGACCCGGCGCTTGACCTCGTCGCTCATCGCGATCGGCGTGCCCCATTCGCGCGCGGTTTCGGCCGGCCACTTGTTGGTCGCGTCGATCCCCATCTTTGAGCCGAGCCCCGCGACCGGGCTCGCGAAATCGAGGTAATCGATCGGCGTCGAGTCGACGATGAGGGTGTCGCGCCGCGGGTCGACCCGCGTGGTCAGTGCCCAGATCACTTCCTTCCAGTCGCGCACGTTCACGTCGTCGTCGGTGACGATGATGATCTTGGTGTACATGAACTGGCGCAGGAACGACCACACCCCGAACATCACGCGCTTGGCGTGTCCGGGGTACTGCTTTTTCATGCTGACGCACGCGAGCCGGTACGAGCAGCCTTCGGGCGGCAGGTAGAAGTCGACGATCTCGGGGAACTGCTTCGCGAGCAGCGGCACGAAGACTTCGTTCAACGCCATGCCGAGCACCGCGGGCTCGTCGGGCGGCTTGCCGGTGTAAGTCGAGTGATAGATCGGATCGCGGCGGCTCGTCATGCGCTCGACGGTGAACACCGGAAAGCGCTCCTGCTCGTTGTAATAGCCGGTGTGGTCGCCGAAAGGGCCTTCGAGCGCGGTCTCGC
>JAQGNC010000673.1 GCA_028292065.1 Betaproteobacteria bacterium | reverse complement strand
CCCAGCGGCTCGGGTAAAAGCACACTCATGCGAGTGCTCGCAGGGCTGTACGACGCCGACCGCGGCCGTTTCACCATCGACGGCATGCCGCATGTCGGGCTGAAGAACCTGGGTGCGCTCGCGACGCTCATTCCGCAGGACGCCGAAGTCTTCGAAGGGACGATCCTCGACAACATCACTTTCGGCGTGCCGTATGGCGCGCAAGCGCTTCGCGAGGCGATCCGGATCTCGAGCTTCGACAGCGTGCTCGCCGCACTTCCGCAAGGGCTGGACACGGTCATTACCGAGCGCGGGTTGAATCTCTCAGGCGGTCAGAAGCAGCGGCTCGCGCTCGCGCGCGGGATCCTCGCCGCGCAATCGAGCTCGCTGCTCCTGCTCGACGAGCCGACGAGCAGCCTCGATCCGGCGACCGAAGCGCGCGTGTTCGGCGAATTCAGGGAAGCCGTCGCCGATGCGTGCATCATCGCGTCGGTCCATCGGCTGAACCTGCTCCCGCGCTTCGACCGGGTGCTGCTGATGGAAGAAGGCCGGGTACTCGACTCGGGTAGCGTCGACGAGCTGCTCGCGCGCCAGCCGCTTTTCAGGGACCTGTGGAACCGCTCTCACGCCGCCGGGGCGGCGGCGCACGCGGCCTGACGGCCGGTTACTTCGCCTTGTCCGGGCCGGCGCCCGACTCCCCCGACTTCTTCGGCTCGACGCCGCGCGCGGCCGAAGCCGGCGCCTTCTCCCCCGCGGCTTCGCGCTTTTTCCGAGCTTCGACGATGCGCTCGCGCGCTTTTGTGAGGCACTCGAGCTGCGCCTTGTCGGCAAGCTCGTCACAGCGCTGCAGCGGTTTCTTGCGGTTCTCGTCGGCTTTGGCGACGTCGCTTTTGGGCGGCCCGGATTTCGCCGGTTCCGCTGTCGCCGCGATCCCTGCGCCGTGAATACCCAGAACAAACACCCACGCTACTGCTGACCTGATCAGGACCGACAACGCGGTTCTCCCATTCGAACTTGGCGAGGGCTGAGGCAATCGGCATGCCCCGGCCGGGGCTCGCGTGCTCGGGATCCTCACTGAAGACGGATCAAACCGGGGTCAGACCCCAACCGCAGCGGGGTCTGACCCCGGCTTTTTTGGGGTCAGACCCCGGTTTGCTTCAAGACGGATCAAACCGGGTCAGACCCCGATGAAGCCGGGGTCTGACCCCAACGTGAAGCGCCCAGCGCTTCACGTCTCCTCCGCCCGCTCCGCACTCAGCGCACGTCGGATACTCGCCACGAGCTTCGCCGGGTCTATCGGTTTACCCACGTGCTCGCTGAATCCCTGCTCGATCACTCGCGCGCGCGTGACTTCGGTGAAAGCGGTCACCGCGATCGCGGGCAGCACGGCGTCCGCCGCGATGTTCTTGCGCGCTTCGAGGGCGCGCACCCGCGCGAGCACGGTGAAACCGTCCTCGTCCGGCATCGCGAGGTCGAGCAGCAGTATGTCCGGGGCATCGTCGGGCAGGTGCTTGTCGAGGAGCGCGATCAGTTCGCCGCCGGTGGCGACGCTGCGCACCCGCGCGCCGGCCTGGCGCAGGGTGAGGCTGATGACGTCGCGCGCGTCGGGGTCGTCGTCGAGCGTGAAAATCGTGAGGTCCTCGAGCCCTCCCGCGAGCGCAGGCGGACGCTCCGCTGAAGGCGCGCTCAAAGGCGCCGCTTCTGCCTGCGGCAGCGGGAGCTCGACCGTGAAAGTCGCGCCTTTGCCGGGGCCTTCGCTCGCCGCGCTGACTTTCCCGCCGTGCAGCTCGCTCAGGTGGCGCACGAGGGCGAGCCCGATGCCGAGGCCGCCGTGGCGGCGCGTGGTCGAGGTGTCGGCCTGCGAGAACCGGTCGAACACGCGAGGCAGGAATTCGCCGTCGATACCCGCGCCGGTGTCGGCGACCGAAAGGCGCACTGCGCTGTCGCTGGTCAGGCTCACGGTCACCGCTCCCGCCTCGGGCGTGAATTTCACCGCGTTGGACAGCAGGTTCACCGCGATCTGCTGCAGCCTCGCGGCGTCGCCCTCGATAGTGACCGCGGGGTGCTCCGGGTTGAATTCGACCGCGATGCGTTTGGCCGCCGCGGACGCGCGCACGACTTCGATCGCGCCCTGCACCACGTCGACGAGGTTTACCGGGCGCCGCTCGATGTTGAGCTTGCCGCTCATGATGCGCGAGGTGTCGAGCAGATCGTCGATGAGCCGCGCCTGGTGGTCGACGTTGCGCTTGATCGCCTGCGTCGCGCGGTCGATCAGGGATTGATCGGGCGTCTTCGCGGCGCCCAGCAGAAAACCCCAGCCGCGCAGCGCGTTCAGCGGCGAGCGCAGCTCGTGCGAGACGATGGCGAGGAACTCGTCTTTGGCGCGGTTCGCGCGCTCGGCTTCGAGCCGCAGGCGCTGCTCGGTCGCGACCAGGTGCTCGCGCTCGAGCTCGGCGATCTTGCGATCGGTGATGTCGACCGTGACCCCGAGCAAGAGGCGGTTCTGCACGCCCGGCTCGAAAGCGCGCTCGCGCCCGTGCATCCAGCGCCATTCGCCCTCGCGGGTGCGTATCCTGAACTCGACTTCGCGCAGCCCGCTCTCTTCACAAGGTTCGCGGCGCAGGTGCTCGATCACCCCGGGAAGATCGTCGGGGTGCACCAGCCTCTCGAGCGCTTCGCGATCGAACGCCATGAGATCGGCGGCGGTGTAGCCGAGCGCCTGCAGGCCCATGCCGGTGGCATAGACGATGCGCTGCTGCAAGTGGTCGAAGAGGTAGAGCACGATCGGGGCGGTCTCGACCAGGCCTTGCGTGAAGCGCTGTGCTTCGCGCAGCTCGTTCTCCATGCGCTTTCTTTCGGAGATGTCGGTCGCGACGCCGATCACGCCGACCACGTTGCCGCGCACGTCGCGCAGCGGCGACCGGGTCGACAGGAAGGTGCGCGCGCCTTCCGGCCCGGACACCGCCTCCTCGACGCGCTCGATGCGCCCCGAGGCCATCACGCGGCGATCGTTTTCCATGATGCGCATCGCGAGCTCGTCTTCACCGAGGAAATCGCGGTCGGTGCGCCCGACGATCTCGCTCTGCGCTTTGCCGAGCGCTTTCAACTGCGCCGGATTGGCCATGACGACGCGGCCCGCGCTGTCCTTCACGATGATCAGGTCGGGCGTGCTTTCGGTGACGCCGCGAAGCAGCGCGAGGCTCTCGTGCAGCGCGGCGTTCGCGCGCTCGAGCTCGGCGGTGCGCTCGGCGACGCGCCGGTCGAGCTCGGAGTACGCATGGCGCAGCGCCTGCTCGTTCTGGCGGCGCAGGCTCACGTCGCGAACCACCATCACGCCGCCGAGCAGAGCGCGGTCCGCGCTCGTGATCGGCGCGACGTTCACTTCGACGTAGCGCTCGAGCCCGGGGCCGACGAGCTTGAGCTCGCGTGCGGGGTTGTCGTACTGCGCGCCGCGCAGCACCGTGAGGAGCGGGTGCTCGATTGCGCCCGCGTCCGGCGCGAGTCCGAAAGCTTCGCTGACCGGCCGTCCGACGAGCTCGGCCGAAGCACGGCAGGCGAGCGCCTCGGCGGCGGGGTTGACCAGGCGCACCACACCCGTGGGGTCGGTGGCGACGACCGCTTCGCCGCAGCTCGCGATCGTGACGTGCAGCCACTCGCGCTGCGCGCGCGCCTGGTGCTCGGCGTCGCTGCGGCGCCGGTCGAGCCTGTCGAGCCGGCGCGCGCCCCACAACACGAGCGCCCCGAGCGCAAACATCGTCACCACGGTCTGCAGCACCGAGC
>JAQGNC010000671.1 GCA_028292065.1 Betaproteobacteria bacterium | reverse complement strand
TGTCTTGCGCCTCCGAGCCCGGCCATTCCGCCCATCAGGCTGAGGACCAACGCGACGACCGCGACGACCACGCCCATCGCGATCGAGCCGAGCATCAGCCAGCCCGCGACACCGCCGATCGCGCCGATGACGCCGGAGCCCAGGAAGCGGCCGAAGACCGCGCGCACGATGCCGCCCACGACGAACACGAGCATGAATCCGATCATGAGCAGGCCTTCGAACCCGCCGCCGTCGCTGGCGCCCGATCGGCCGCGCTGCGGCGCCGGCAGGGCTTCGCCTTCGGCGACGCCGATCATGCGGCTCACCCCGGCGTTGACGCCGCCGTACAGGTCGCCGCGCTTGAAGTGCGGGACGATGTCTTCGGCGATGATGCGCTTGGCGACCGCGTCGGGAAGCGCGCCTTCGAGGCCGTAGCCGACTTCGATGCGCAGCGCGCGGTCCTTGACCGCGACGACGAGTATCGCGCCGTCGTCCACGCCTTTACGGCCGACTTTCCACTGCTCCGCGACGCGGATCGCGAACTGCTCGATCGCCTCGGGCTCGGTCGTCGGCACGAGCAGGACCGCGATCTGCGAGCCTTTGCGGCTTTCGAATGCCGCCAGACGCTCTTCGAGCGCGTTGCGCTGCTCAGTGGTGAGCGCGCCGGCGAGATCGGTCACACGCGAGGTCAGCGCAGGAACCGGGGCCTGCGCCAGCGCGGCGTATGCGACGAAGAGCAGCGCCGCGGCCTGAGCCGCGCGACGCAGGATGGCGAGCATTACTTTGCCGGCGCGGGCGATTCGACGACGCCGGACGACGGCGCCGGGCGCTGCGACTGCGCGCGGTCTCGCGTCGGCGCGGCGCTGCCGAAATCGACCGTCGGCGGCCGCGCGATCTCTTTCTCGTTCTCGACGGTGAACTGCGGCTTGTCCTTGTGCCCGAACATCTTCGCGGTGAGGTTCGTCGGGAACGAACGCACCGTCACGTTGTATTCCTGGACCGCCTTGATGTAGCGATTGCGCGCGACGGTGATGCGGTTCTCGGTGCCTTCGAGCTGGGCCTGCAGGTCGCGGAAATTCGCGTCCGATTTCAGCTGCGGATAGTTCTCGGTGACGACGAGCAGGCGCGAGAGGGCACCGGAGAGCTCGCCCTGTGCCGCCTGAAACTTGGCGAAAGCCTGCGGGTCGTTGAGGAGCTCCGGAGTGGCCTGGATGCTGCCGACTCTGGCGCGGGCGTTCGTCACGCCGAGGAGCACGTCCTTCTCCTGGTTCGCATAACCTTTGACGGTGTTCACCAGGTTGGGGATGAGATCGGCGCGGCGCTGGTACTGGTTCACCACTTCGGACCACGACGCCTTGATCTGCTCGTCCTGCTGCTGGAGCGTGTTGTATCCGCAGCCGGACAGGACCAGCGCCATCAAGGCGGCCATCAACAGTCCTAAACGTCGTGCCATATTTATTCTCACTTCAATGCGCAATGATGAATGATGAATGATGAACGGGTTTCCCGCTACGCGGCGATTTTTATTACGCATTCATCATTGATCATTCCGTATTACGTTTTGCGCGTGGAAACCTTCCATGGTTTTCCGCGCAAAGCAGAGGTCTTCCCACGCTTTCGCCTTTTCGGTGAGGCTGCGCAGCAGATACGCCGGGTGGTAGGTGACCAGCAGCGGTATGCCTTTGTAATCGAGCACCCGCCCGCGCAGGCTCGCGATGCTCGCGTCGCGGTCGAGCAGGTTCAGCGCCGCGACGCGCCCGAGGGCGACGATCAGCTTCGGCCTGATCAGCTCGATCTGGCGCTCGAGATGCGGCTCGCAGCGGTCGGCTTCGTCGGGCTGCGGATTGCGGTTCCCCGGAGGGCGGCACTTGACCACGTTCGCGATGTACACGTTCTTGCCGCGCTCGAGCGAGATCGCCGCGAGCATGTTGTCCAGCAGCCTGCCGGCCTGTCCGACGAACGGATCGCCGAGCGCGTCTTCGTCGGCGCCGGGACCTTCGCCGATGAACATCCAGTCGGCATTCTCGTCCCCGACACCGAACACCGTGTTGGTGCGCGTCGCGTGCAGCACGCACGCGGTGCACTGCGCGACGGCGGCTTTGAGCGCTGCCCAGTCCATCTGCATGATCGCGGCACGCCGCGCGTCGCGCACCGCAGGCGCCTCGCCTGAAGCCTGCCCTTCGAGTAGCGCAGGCGCCGCGCCTACGCTACTTACGGCGTTTGCTGCAGGCGAGGCGCCTGCGCTACGGACGGCGTCGGCTGCAGGCGAGGCGCCTGCGCTACTCGAAGCGTTTACAGGCGAGGCGCCTGCGCTGCCCGCAACGCGCAGGCGCCACAGCGGCGCGAGGCCCATCTCCTTCAGCATTGCTTCGCGGCGGGTGCTCACGGCAGTCGCATCTCCATCACCAGTGCATCTTCGCGGCCGTCCGCCGCGGGGTAGTACGCACGCCGCACGCCGATTTCGCTGAAGCCGCTGCTCGCGTAGAGCGCGCGTGCGGCGCTGTTCGACGGACGCACTTCGAGAAATATTCGTTCCGCGCCGTAGTCGCGCGCGAGCCTGGCCAGAAAGCGAGTGAGCTCGCCGCCGATGCCGCGCCTCTGCCATTCCAGCGCCACGCTCAGGTTGAGGAGATGCGCTTCGCCCGCGCCGACGAGCACGATGCCGTAGCCGACCAGCCGAGCCTCGCGCTCGGCGAGCCAGCAGTGATATCCCGCGTCGAGCGAATCGGCGAAGTTGCCGCGGGTCCACGGATGCGCGTGCACCGCGTTCTCGATCGCGAGCACCTGCGCAAGGTCCTCATCGCCCATCTTGCGATAGGTCGTCACGCTAGCGAGCCGCGCGCTCATCGCTTCGCAGTGCGACCTTGTTGCGCACGTAGACAGGCGCCGCGAATTCGGCGCCCGTGCTCTCGCCGCTTGCAAAACGCGCTGCCGCCAGGCGTGCGATGTCGGCCGCGTGCGGATAACGCTCGGGCTCGATGCGGGAGAGCTGCCCGGCGTAACGCGCCTCGAGCGCTTCGCGGTACGCGGCGAAACCGCTGCCGCACGCGACCCAGTCTGCCCCGGTCAGCGTGGGCGCCGCGTGCGGCGGGCATACGCTCGGCTCGTGCACGGCGGCCCAGGTGTCGCCGCGCTTCTCGTACGCGGCGTGGTAGATCTCGTTCATGCGGGCGTCGAGGCAGCACACCACGCGGCCGGCGCCGCTCGCCTCGGCCATCGCGAGCAGGGTGCCGATCCCGACGACCGGCAGGCCGGCGCCGAACGCGAGCCCCTGCACCACGCCGCACGCGATCCTGAGCCCGGTGAAAGACCCCGGGCCTTCGCCGTAAGCGATGCCGTCGAGGTCGCGAAGCCGCACGCCGCGCTCGCGCAGGAGCTCGTCGACCATTCCCAGGACGAGCTCGGAATGCTTCTGCCCCGCAAGAACGCCTCGCGTAGCGCTCGTACCGTCGAGCTGTAGCGCGACGGAGCAGTATTCGGTCGAGGTGTCGAGGGCGAGTATCTTCAAGGGGGAGCAAGCCGGGCGCTTTCGGGCGATTTTAGCGTATGCCACGCGAGATCATCCGGCGCACGCGCGTCCATAGCCGTGCGCGCGCCGCGCGCATTATCATTCGGCTCTGTCAGCATCGCCTCATGAACAACCAGGGAGTCTCGAGCTTGCGCACCTACAGAATCGCCGCCATACCCGGAGACGGCATCGGGATCGAAGTCATCGCAGCAGGACTGAAGGCGCTGGAAGTGCTCGCCGGCCGCGACGGCAGCTTCAAGCTCGAAGTCGAGCATTTCCCGTGGAGCAGCGAGTATTACCTGAAGAACGGCTACTACATCCCCGAAGGCGGGCTCGAGAAGCTGAAGACCTTCGACGCGATCTTCTTCGGCGCGGTGGGCGCGCCGAACGTGCCCGACCACGTGTCGCTCTGGGGGCTGCGCCTGCCGATCTGCCAGGGTTTCGACCAGTACGCGAACGTGCGCCCGGCGCGCGTGCTGCCGGGAATCACGAGTCCTTTGCGCGACGGCCAGCAGATCGACTGGGTCATCATCCGCGAGAACTCCGAAGGCGAGTATTCGGGAAGCGGCGGGCGCGCTCATCGAGGCCTGCCCGAAGAAGTCGCGACCGAGACTTCGATCTTCACGCGCGTGGGCGTCGAGCGCATACACCGTTTCGCGTTCGAGCTCGCGCGCACGCGTCCCCGCAAACACCTGACGCTCGTGACCAAATCGAACGCGCAGCGCCACGGCATGGTGATGTGGGACGAGATCTTCTTCGAAGTCGCGAAGAACTATCCGGACGTCGAGACCCAGCGCATCCTGGTCGATGCGGTGACGACGCTCATGGTCGGGCGTCCGAGCTCGCTCGACACCGTCGTCGCAACCAACCTGCACGCGGACATCCTGTCCGACCTCGCGGCGGCCCTGTCCGGCAGCCTCGGCATCGCGCCGACCGCGAACTTGAATCCGGAGCGCAAATTCCCGTCGATGTTCGAGCCGATCCACGGCTCGGCTTTCGACATGACGGGCAAAGGCATCGCGAACCCGATCGCGACTTTCTGGACCGCGTCGATGATGCTCGAGCACCTCGGCGAGAAAGAACCTGCGGCGCGGATGATGAAAGCGATCGAGGCGGTGACCGCGAGGAAGCTGCACACGCCCGACCTCGGCGGTGAGGCGACGACCGAGATCGTCACTGAAGCGGTTTGCGATTCGCTTTAGACGCTGAAAAGCAAGGCAAAAGCTTTAACGCGAAGGACGCAAAGGACGCGAAGGAAGGTCAAAAGCTTTTTAAAGTAAGAACAACAATCTTTTCCTTTTTGCTTTCCTTTGGCTTTCCTTTAGCTTTCCTTTGGCTTTTCCTTCGCGTCCTTCGCGTCCTTCGCGTTGAAAGCTTTGCTTTTGTATCAATCCACTTTGGCCCCCGAAGCGCGAACCGCCTTGTCCCACTTCGCGGTCTCGCTGCGGATGAAAGTCGCGAACTCCTCCGGTGAGTTCGCGCCGATGTCGCCGCCTTCGCCCGAGAGGCGCTGCTGCACGTCGGGCATTTTCAGGATGCGCACGAGCTCGCCGTTGAGCTTCGCGAGCACGTCCTTCGGTATGCCCGCAGGCGCCATCACGCCGTACCAGTTGGTCACCTCATAGCCCGGCAGCCCGCTTTCGGCGATGGTCGGCACGTTCGGCAGAGTCGCCATGCGCTTGGCACTCGTGACGCCGATCGCCTTGACGCGGCCTGACTTGAGCTGGGGCATCGCCGGCGGAATGCTGCTCATGTAGATGGCGATCTCTCCGCCCATTAATCCGGTGAAGGCCGGCACCGCGCCTTTGTACGGGAT
>JAQGNC010000662.1 GCA_028292065.1 Betaproteobacteria bacterium | reverse complement strand
TCGAGACGGCGCAGGACGGTCTCGGCATCAGCGCTTTTTGTGGCCGGCGCGACGAAGGCGTGAGTGCCCGCTGCTGCCGGCGCTTTCCCGGCGTTAGTGCTTGTTGCTGCCGGCGCTTTTACGGCGTCAGTGCTTGTTGCTGCCGGCGCTTTTCCGGCGTTAGTTACTTGCGACTCTGACATGGGTGTCGAGCGGCTTATCGGGCGCGGCGATGTGCGCCATGATCCGGCTGACGATCTCGTCGGCGCTGATCGACTCGGCGAGCGCTTCATACGTGAGCACGAGGCGGTGGCGCAGCACGTCGGGCATCACGTCCATCACGTCCTCGGGAAGCACGTAATCGCGGCCGCGAAGATAGGCGAGCGCGCGGCCTCCCTCGATGAGCGAGATCGACGCACGCGGGCTCGCGCCGAAAGAGAGGTATTTCTGGAGGTCCTTGATCCCGTAGCGCTCGGGATTGCGCGTGGCGGCGACGACCTTGACCGCGTACTGCGTGATCGACGGGTCGACGTAACCGTTGCGGCACTCTTTCTGCAGCATCGAGAGCTGGTCGGTGGTCGCGACCGAGCTCACCGCTTTGGCGACGCCGGTCACGCGCTCGACGATGACGAACTCTTCCTCTTCGGTCGGGTAGCCGACGATCACTTTCATCATGAAGCGATCGACCTGCGCTTCGGGCAACGGGTAAGTGCCTTCGGTCTCGATCGGGTTCTGGGTCGCCATCACGAGGAAAGGCTCGGGCACCTTGTGGGTCTCGCCGGCGATCGTCACCTGGCGCTCCTGCATGACTTCGAGCAGCGCGCTTTGCACTTTGGCGGGCGCGCGGTTGATCTCGTCGGCGAGCAGGAGGTTGGTGAAGACGGGCCCGAGCGAAGTCGTGAACTCGCTCGTCTTCTGGTTGTAGACGCGAGTGCCGACGAGGTCCGCGGGCACGAGGTCCGGCGTGAACTGGATGCGCCGGAAAGTGCCGCGGACGGTGCGCGCGAGCGTCTTCACGGTGAGGGTTTTCGCGAGGCCCGGCACGCCTTCGACCAGCAGGTGGCCCCCTGCGAGAATCGCGACCAGCACGCGCTCGAGAAAATGGTCCTGCCCGACGACCACTTTCTTGACCTCGTAGAGCACGCGCTGCATCAGGCTCGCGATCTCTTCGCGAGTGAGTTCGGTGTTTTCCATGAGACTCCTCTAACAGCAGGCGCGGCTTCCCGATTAAAGCCGTTCGTGCTGAGCTTGTCGAAGCATGAACACGCCGTTGCCCTTCGACTGCGGCGCGGCGCGCCCTTCGACAGGCTCAGGACAGGCTCTGCTCAGGGCGAACGGTGGCAACGCGTGTCTCCTGCGAAGTTTGTAAATCCCCAAACCTAGAACGGCGACACGCCCGCGGCCGACGCCGCGTTCTCGATCGGCACGGCGAAGCCGATCCCGATGAAGACCGCCTGCTTCGCGGGATTGAGGATGCCGGTGACGATGCCGACCACTTCGCCGTCGGTGGTGAACAGCGGGCCGCCCGAGCTTCCCGGGTTCGCGGCGGCGTCGAACTGGATGAGGTTGGTCAGCAGGCGCTTACCTTCAGGGGAGCGGTATTCGCGCCGCAGCCCGGAGATCACGCCCGAAGACACCGAAGGGCCGATGCCGAAAGGAAAGCCCACGGCGACCACTTCGTCGCCGAGCCGCAGGTCGGCGGTCGAGCGCAGCGTCGCCGGCACGAGGTCGTCGGGGACGCTCGACGTCCTGATCACCGCGAGATCGTCCTCGGGCTTGGTGCCGACGATCGTCGCCTCGGCCTCCATGCCGTCGGCGAACACCACGCCGAGGCGCTTGGCGCCGGCGACCACGTGCAGGTTGGTCAGTATCGTCCCGTTCTCGAGGATGACCACACCGGTGCCGACGCTGCGCTCGACGTCCTTGTCGGGCTCGTTCTCGCCGCCCAGGCCGCGGACCCGTACGACCGAGCCTCTGATGAGGTCGTACGCCTGGGCCGCACGCGAAGGCAGCGGCTTGGTCTCGAGCGTGCGCAGCACCGCGGCATCGATGTCTTTCTGGGTGAGTGCGCGCTGCACCGGCGCGAGCGCGACCTGGCCGAGCACGACCGCGGACGCGATGACCGCGCCGGCGGCGATGCCGAGCAGAAGCTGGTGGCGGCGCAGGAAAGACCGGATGCGGCCCGGCGCGCGAGGCGCACCGTCCGCTTCGGAAGGTTCGGCCCGCTGCGGCTCGGCCGCGACGATCTCAGGCGTGGCACGCTGCCGTTTCGAACTGCTGTAGAGCGCGACGCGTTTCATGGGTCCGTCCGGCATGCAAATGCGGGGAATACCGTGCTAAGCAACATCCCGGCCAGCGGGGAATTCACAGCTTACTACGCTGGCGGAAACGGTGAGGCGGGGGCGGAAGTTCAGGGGTGAAGGGTGAAGGGTGAAGGGTGAAGGGCAAACCCACCCCCACCCTAACCCTCCCCCTGAGGGGGAGGGGACTTTTATGGACGTAGCCTTCGTCAAGCGCACACGCGCACCAGGATGTTGCGCGGACGCCATTGCGTGGAGCGCAGGAATCCAGCCACTCCGCCGTTCCCTTGACCCTTCACTCCTTCACCCCTTCCCCCTTCACCCCTTCCCCCTTCACTCCTTCACCGCTTCCCCCTTCACTTGCAAAGACACATCGGCTGCCTCGCGCACAGGTCGCCCGAGAGCTGTCCCGACGCGCACGTCACGGTCTCGCCCGGGCGGCACGTGATTGCGCACGACGCGCAGGTGCCGAGCGCGGGCGCTTTGCACGACGGGCCGGTGTCGGCCTTTGATTTCTCCTTGTCCTTCTTCGTGCTGTGCGGTTTTCTACGACTGGTTTCTTCGGCCGACGCGGGGTTGTTGACGACGAGCAGCGCCGCGACTACAGCGACAAGCAGAGACCGCATCATGTGCCCTCCCGAAACCGATCAGAGCTACGGTTACCGCTCTCCCTCCACCCTTCACGCCTCACTGCCGTTACGCGTAGCGCAGGCGCTACTTGCGTCGCGCCTGCTTCAACATGTTGCGTGCGATCACCAGTTGTTGGATCTGGCTCGTGCCTTCGTACAGCCTGAACAGGCGCACGTCGCGGTAGAAGCGCTCGACCGCGTAGTCCTGCATGTAGCCCGCGCCGCCGTGGATCTGCACTGCGCGATCGGCGACGCGGCCGACCATCTCGGAGGCGAAGAGCTTGCAGCACGCCGCTTCCATCGTGATCGGCTCACCGTCGTCGCGCTTCTTTGCGGCGTCGAGCGTCATGCTTTTCGCGGCGTAAAGCTCGGTCTGGCTGTCGGCGAGCATCGCCTGCACGAGCTGGAATTCTCCGATCGCGTGATCGAACTGCCTGCGCTCGGCCGCGTAGCGCAGCGCTTCGTCGAGGATGCGCGCCGCGGCGCCGACACACACCGCGGCGATGTGCAGGCGGGCCTTGTCGAGTACTTTCATCGCGGTCTTGAAACCCCTGCCTTCGACCCCGCCGATGATGTTCTCCGCGGGCACTCGCACATTGTCGAAAATCACGTCGGCGGTCTGCGCGCCGCGCTGGCCCATCTTGCGGTCGGGCTTGCCGATGGTGAGCCCCGGCGTGTCGCGCTCGACGATGAACGCAGAGACCCCGCTCGCGTCCTTCGTCGACGGATCGGTTCTCGCCATCACGGTGAAGAGGCCCGCCTGCGGGGCGTTGGTGATGTAGCGTTTTGCGCCGTTGATGACGTAGTGATCGCCTTCGCGCCGTGCGCTGGTCGTGAGCGAGCCCGCGTCCGAGCCGCTGCCGGGCTCGGTCAGTGCGAAAGAGCCGATCAGCTCGCCGGATGCAAGACGCGGCAGGTATTCGTTCTTCTGCGCTTCGGTGCCGTCGAGCACGATGCCGACCGAGCCGATGCCGTTGTTCGTGCCTGCGATCGAGCGGAAAGCGGGCGACGCTTTGCACCACGCGAACGCGACCCGCACTTCTTCTTCCATCGTGAGGCCGAGGCCCCCGTACTGCTCCGGGATCGTCAGGCCGAAAAGTCCCATGCGGCGCATCTCGTCGAGCACGTCGGCGGGTATGGCGTCGGTCTCGGCGACTTCGGCCTCGCGAGGGATGAGGCGCTCGCGAACGAAACGCTCAACCGTGTCGAGCAGGATGTTGAAGCTCTCGGGATCTCGAATCATCGCATCGTCAGTCCAGCTTGATGTTGGCGTCTTTCACGACCTTGGCCCACTTCGCGAGGTCGCGCTTCATGACCGCGGTAAAGTCCGCGGGCGTATCGCCGATCGGCTCGGCGCCCTGGCTCGACAGGCGCTCGCGAACGTCGGGGCTTTGCAGCGCTTTCACGAGTATGCCGTTCAGGCGCTCGACGATCTCGCGCGGGGTCGCAGCGGGCGCGAGCACCGCGAACCACACGCTCACTTCGAAACCGGGAAGCCCCGACTCGGCGACGGTCGGCACGTCGGGCATGACCGGCGAACGCCTGGCGGTGCTGACCGCGATGCCTCGCAGCTTTCCGGCTTTCGCATGGGGGAGCGCGCTCGGCATGTTGTCGAACATGAGGAGCACGTGGCCGCCGAGGAGGTCGGTGATCGCCGGCGAGCTGCCTTTGTATGCGACGTGGATCATGTTCACGTGCGCCATGCTCTTGAAAAGCTCCATCGACAGATGCGTCGATTGGCCGGCGCCGCTCGATGCGTAGTTCAGCTGCCCCGGCTTCGCTTTGGCGAGCGCGATCAGCTCCTTCACGTTGCGCACCGGCAGCGACGGATGCACGACCAGCAGGTTGGGCACCGCGGCGAGTATCGTGACCGGCGCGAAATCCTTCAGCGGATCGAACGGCAGCTTCGCGAAAAGACTGGGGTTGATCGTGAGCGTGCTGCCGGGATCGGTGAGCAGGGTGTAACCGTCAGGAGGCGACTTCGCGACGAGCTCGGTCCCGATGTTCCCCCCGGCGCCGGGTCGATTGTCGACGATGACCTGCTGCCCCAGCGCTTCGCCGAGCTTCTGCGCAGCAACCCGCCCGAGGAAGTCGCTCGTCCCGCCCGGCGGGAAGGGCACGACCATGCGCAGCGGTTTGGTGGGGTAGGTTTGGGCGTGGATGGCCATGCTGTTGGTAAGCAGGAACGTAGCGGTTGCGGCGATGAGCCCTTTCATTCATTGCTCCTTTTAAACCACCCCCACCCTGTCCCTCCCTGAAGGGGGGCCCCACATCCCGGGAGGGATAACTCTCCTTCCCCTTCAGGGGGAAGGTTGGGATGGGGGTGGTTCATGTAGGAAAGTCCGTCTCCTTTGAACCCACCCCCACCCTAACCCTCCCCCTGAGGGGGAGGGAATGTTATCGGTGCGCCGGCCAACGGTTCC
>JAQGNC010000535.1 GCA_028292065.1 Betaproteobacteria bacterium | reverse complement strand
GCGACCGCGTTCTCGTGAATCCGCTCAACAGGAAGAAAGGCCTGATGGGCGAGATGATGCACGGCGGTCTTGCCGAGAAATGCCTCGTCGCAGCCGACCAGCTCCTGCGCATGCCCGAGAAAGTCAGCTACGAGGAAGCGGCGTCGCTGCCCGTCGCCTACGGCACCGCGCATCGCATGATCGTCACGCACGACACGATCCAGGCCGGCGACAAAGTGATCGTGCTCGGTGCGAGCGGCGGCGTGGGCACCGGCTGCGTGCTGCTCGCGAAGCTCAGAGGCGCCGAAGTGATCGCGTGCGCGTCGAGCGACGACAAGATCCAGCGCCTCAAGGACCTCGGCGCCGACCACGTCATCAATTACAAGGAAGTCGATTTCTCGAAGTGGGCGATCGAGAAATACGGCAAGCCGCAGCGCCGCACGCACGAAGGCGGCGTCGACGTCGTGATCAACTTCACCGGCGGCGACACCTGGGCCCCGAGTCTCAAATGCGTGAAACGCGGCGGCAAGATTCTCGTCTGCGGCGCGACCGCGGGCCACGACCCGAAGGAAGACCTGCGCTACATCTGGAGCTTCGAGCTGAAGATCATCGGCTCGAACAGCTTCTACGACGAGAACCTGACCGCGCTGATGGACCTCGTCCAGGAAGGCAGGATGAAACCGGTCATCGACGAGGTGCTGCCGCTCGAGCGGGCGGTCGAGGGGTTGAGGTTGATCGAAGAGCGGAAGGTGTTCGGTAAAGTGGTGGTGAAGCCCTGAAGATAAAACCACCCCCATCCCGACCTTCCCCCTGAAGGTCCCTGCGGGACCCTTGGGCGGTGAACGCCAAAGAGGGAAACCAGGGTTTCCCTCCTTGACCTCCCTTCCTTCGGGCGATCACCGCATCGGTGGAACTAAACTTATGACCATCCCCCGTCCCGAGCCCAAAGGCTATCCCGGCAACCTCGGCGTACTCTTCGAAGAGCACGCCGGCGACGCGCGCACCGCGATTGTCGACCTGCACGATGCCGGCGCGCCGCGCGAGATCGCCTTCAGGGCGCTCGATGCGCTGTGCAACGCGGTCGCGCGAGGGCTGCGCAACGCGGGGATCGCGGCCGGGGATCGCATCGCCATCCTCTCGCTGAATCGCCACGAATTCATCGCGACCGTGCTCGGCGCGATGCGCGCGGGCGTGGTGCCGGTGCCGATCAACGTGAAGCTCGCCGCGGACACGGTGCGCTACATCCTCGAGGATGCGGGCGCGACGCTCGTCTTCGCGGAGCCGGCGCTGCGCCGCCTGTGCCCGCCGGGCGTGAAGGTCGTCGAGTACGGCGGCGACGCCGAGTCGGGTTTCGAACGCTTCCTCGATCCCGGCGAATTCACTCCCGTCGAGCCGACTGCGGAGTCGGTCGCGATCCAGCCTTACACCTCAGGCTCTACCGGCCGCCCGAAAGGCGTGCTCTTAAGCCACTACGGCCAGAACTGGAGCCGCCGCATACTCGCGCACACGCGCGGGACCACGCCCGCCGACGTGATCCTCATCGCGGCGCCGCTGTACCACAAGAACGCGCTGAACGCGATCAAGCAGGGACTGACCGCAGGCGCGAAGCTCGTGCTGCTGCCGCAGTTCAACGTCGAACGCTACATAGCCGCGATCGGGCGCTACCGGGCCACCGTGATCTCCGGCGTCCCGACCATGATGTCGATGGTGCTCGGCCGCCGCGACCTGCTCGCACACACCGACACCGCCTCGGTGCGAACCATCATGATGGGCTCGGCGCCCTCCTCGCCGCAGTTGCTCACGCAGTTGCGCTCGGTTTTTCCGAACGCCGAGCCGCTGGTCGTCTACGGCGTGACCGAAGGCGGCCCGGTGCCGCTCGGGCCGCACCCGGACGGCAAGCCCCGCCCGGTCGGGTCGATCGGCGTGCCGTATCCGGGAACCGAGGCGAAGCTGATCGACGCGACAGGCACCGAGCGCGACGAAGGCGAGCTCCTCGTGCGCAACCCGGGCGTGCTCGTTGCGTATCACAATCTCCCGGATGAGACGGCAAAGCGCATCAGGGACGGCTGGTATCACACCGGAGACATCTGCCGGCGCGATTCCGACGGCTTTTACTACTTCATCGGACGCAACGACGACATGTTCGTGTGCGGCGGCGAGAACATCTTCCCGATCGAAGTCGAGCAGCTGCTCGAGCGCCATCCTGCGGTGCATCAGGCGTATGTGATGCCTTTCGAGCACGAGATGAAAGGCCAGGTCCCTTATGCGTTCGTCGTATTGCGTGCGGGCGCCGCCGCCACCGAAGAGGACCTGAAGCAGTTCGCACTCGCCAACGGGCCCGCTTACGAGCACCCGCGGCGGGTATTCTTGCTGCCGCAGCTTCCGCTCGCGGGAACCAACAAGATCGACCAGAAGCAGCTGCGCCAGTGGGTTGCCGAAGGCACTCTCGAAACCGAGAAGAACAGGAACACGATATGAGCACCGAAAAACCCGACACCCGGATCGGCGTCGACAAGCTTCAGCAGTTGATCAGCCGCGGCCCTTTCAACCAGTGGCTGAATTTCACCGTGGTGAAAGCCGACGCCGAAGGCGTGGAGATTCGTGCAGCGTGGCGCGAGGAGTGGGTCGTGAACCCCGAGCGCCGCTACACCCACGGCGGCATCCTCGCGGCGATCGTCGACGTCGCCGCCGATTACGCGATCGCCGCCGAGCTCGGCCGTCCAGTGCCCACGATCGACCTGCGGGTCGACTATCACAAAGCCGCGATGCCCGGCGACCTCACCGCGAAAGCGAAAGTGGTGCGCATGGGCAGCCAGTACTCGACCGCCGAAGCGTATGTCTACGACAAGGACGGGGCGCTGGTCGCGAGCGGGCGGGGAACGTACTTCACTGCACAGCCGAAAGCGTGAGGAGTCAGGCGTGAGGCGTGAGGCGGGAGGCGCTGGTCGCCCCAAGTGGGCGCTTCGAATCGATGTCGGTGCTCGAGCGCCGCGCGCGGCTGTATCGGTTGTACTGCCCGCCTCCAGCCTCACCCCAACCCTCACACCTCACGCCTCACGCCTCACGCATTAAAAACATAATGCCCACCGTCCTCGAACAACAAATCCACGCGCGCGCGCCCGGGCGCAAATGGCGCTTCGACCTGATCGCGCAACGCCTCGCGCTCGTCGCGATCCTCGTCGGCGTGTGGTGGGTCGCCTCGCTTCCGCTGCCTCATTTCGTCCTGCCGGGACCGCCGCTCGTGCTGGAGGCATTGACCGCGCTTTCGGCGAGCGGCGACCTGTGGAGCAACCTCGGCATCACGCTCGGGCGCGTGGCGTCAGGCTTCGTGATGGCCACGCTCATCGGCCTGCCGCTGGGCATCGTGCTCGGCGCGAACCGGCGCCTCGGCGAGTTCTTCGAGCCGATCATCCCGGTGATGAACACGGTGTCGTCCGCGATCTGGGCGATTTTCGCGATCATCTGGTTCGGCATCTCGAACGCGACGACGATCTTCGTCGTGTTCATGACCGCGATGCCGCTGATCATCACCAACGTGTGGCAGGGCACGCGAACGGTCAACGCCGATTTCATCGAGCTCGCGCACACGCTGCGCATGCCGCAGCACAAAGTGATGGCGAAGATCTACCTGCCGACGATCCTGCCGCACTTCTTCTCGGGCGCGCGCCTGGCTTTCGGTTTCGGCTGGCGCGTCTCGCTCGTCGCCGAGACACTCGGCTCCTCCAGTGGTGTAGGCTACCGGCTCCGCCAGGCCGCCGATCTCATACAGACCGATCAGGTTTTCGCATGGACGATCACCCTCGTAGTCATGATGGCCGCGCTCGAGATGGGCGTGCTGCGTCCGCTCGAAAACCACCTGTTCCGCTGGAAGAAGGAAGCGGAAAACTCGTGACAGCGAAAACATCAGGCGCAGCGCCGAAGAAGCGGCTCATCGTCGGCATCACCGGCGCGACAGGGTCGATCTACGGTCTGCGCATCCTCGAAGCGCTGCGCGCAGCCGGCGGCTGGGAATCGCACCTCGTCGTCTCCGAAGCGGGGATGCTCAACGCGTGGCAGGAATACAAGCTCGCGCGCAAAGACATCCAGAAGCTCGCCGATGTCGTGCACAGCGTGCGCGATATCGGTGCGTCGGTCGCGAGCGGATCGTTCATCACCGAAGGCATGGTGATCGCGCCGTGCTCGATGAAGACCTTGTCGGGCGTGGCTCACGCGTTCTCCGACAATCTCATCACTCGCGCGGCGGACGTCGTGTTGAAGGAAAGGCGCAGGCTCGTCCTGCTCACCCGCGAAGCGCCGCTCAATCTCGCCCACCTGCGCAACATGGTCGCGGTCACCGAGATGGGTGGCATCGTCTTCCCTCCGGTGCCGGCTTTCTACAGCGGCGCGAAAACGATCGACGATCTGGTCAACCACAGCGTCGGGCGCGTGCTCGACCTCTTCGGCGTCGAGCACGATTCGGTCAAGCGCTGGAAAGGCATCAAAGGGGACACGGTCGCCGACCGTGAGGCGTAGCCGTGGCGGCGGGCCCGCTCGTCTGCTGATGGCTCGATTATCGCTTTGTCGCGCGACGGCTTACCGCCCCACCCTTTACGAACAGGAAATCAGATGAAAGAAAACTTCCGTGAGTTTCTCGAGCGTCTACGCGACGCCAAAGAGCTCATCGACATCCGCCAGCCCGTCGACATCCGTCACATCGCGACGCTCGTCGACCAGTCGGACAAGGCGCTCCTCTTCCACGACGTGATCGGCTACGAAGTGCCGGTGGTCTCGGGCATCATCCGCACGCGCGAGCGCTCGATCATGGGGCTCGGATGCACCGAATACGGCGAGATCGAGCAGAAGCTGCGTCACGGCATCGATCACCCGATCGCACCGCGTTACGTCGAGACCGCCCGCCACAAGGAAGTGATCCAGGTCGGCGACGAAGTCGATCTCTTCAAGCTGCCGATCCCGATGTCCTCGGTCTACGACGGCGGGCCGATGATCACCGCCGGCGTGGTGATGGCGAGCGATCCCGAATACGGGCTGAATTCCGGCATCTATCGCTTCATGGTCAAGGAAAAGAACCTGACCGGGATCGACATCGTCACGCCGAACAACATGCGCATGTACGCCCAGCGCGCGTTGGAGCAGGGCCGTCCCTGCCCGATATCGATTTCCATCGGCACGCATCCGATCGAGATCATGGGCGCAGGTTTTCGCGCGCCGATCGGTGTCGACGAGATGGCGATCGCGGGCGGCCTTCGCGGCGCGCCGATCGAGCTCGCCCAGTGCGAGACCATGGACCTGCCGTGCATCGCCGACGCCGAGATCGTGCTCGAAGGCGAGATCCTGCCGACCGGCTGGACCCAGCCCGAAGGACGCTTCGGCGAGTTCACGCGGCTGATGGGCGGGCTGCACTGGAACCCGATCGTGCGCATCAAGGCGATCACGCGGCGCACCGACGCGATGTACTACGCGCTGCACATGCCGTGGGAGAACACCTGGCTCGCGGCCCCGACGCGCTACGCCGCGATACGCGCCGCGCTCAGGAACGCCGGCGTGCAGGTGAAGGACATCAACGTGACGCTCGGCGGCTGCGCTTTCTGGCACGCGATCGTGTCGATCAAAAAGCAGGCGGGCGAAGGCAAGAACGCGCTGATCGCGGCGCTCTCGGTCATGGACCTGAAACACGTGGTGGTGGTCGACGACGACATCGACGTCTTCAACCCGACCGACGTCGAGTGGGCGATCGCCACACGAGTCCAGGGTGACCGCGACGTCATCGTCATCCCCGGCGCGCGCGCCAAGCCGCTCGACCCCAGCCTCGCGGTCATGCCGCCGGGGGTCGTGCCTACCGGCGCGAAAGTCGGCATCGACGCGACCATCGGCGAAGGCATTCCTCACGAGCGTTTCGAGCGCATCGCCTACGCGTATGCGGATCGCGCCAAGATCGCCGATTACGTCGGGGGTAAAGCCGACGCGAGCTCCGGACGGATCGCTTCCGATGAAGCGAAAGTCGCCGCGCTCGCGCAGAGCATCCTGGCGCTCATCGAGAAAGCGCCGATGTATTACACCGCGGTCGCCGAGCATTTCGGCGAGCATCCGTTCCCGACGGTCGCACGCGCGCTCGGCAAGCTCCACGAGGACGAGAAGCTGTGGCAGGACCCGCGCGGGCGTCTTTGCGTACGCGGCTCGGTGTTCGCCGCGAAGCCTCCGGTCAAGGCCTCATGACCGAGTCGACCGCAACCGCTGCGCCCCGCGCGGCTTCGGCAGGCGCACACCCCGCGATCACCGTCGCGGGCGTGAGCAAATGGTTTCCGACCGCCGAAGGTCAGCCCCTGCACGTCCTCGAGAACGTCAGCCTCGAGGTGCCCGAGCACTCGATCCTCGGCATTCTGGGCGCGTCGGGCTGCGGCAAGAGCACCCTGCTCAACATCATCTCGGGGCTGGTCACGCCCGATCGCGGGCGGGTGTGCATCAACGGCGTGCCGTCGGGTGAGTTCGAGGACTGGCGCAGCGTAAGCTACATGTTCCAGGAGGACCGCCTGCTGCCGTGGCGCACCGCGTGCCGCAACGTCGAGTTCGCGCTCGAAGCGGGCTCGATGCCCAAAGCCGAGCGCAAGCGCCGCGCGCAAGCTGCGCTGGAGCTCGTCGACCTGTCAGGTTTCTCCGACGCGTTCCCCTACCAGCTCTCGGGCGGGATGCGCAGCCGCGTCGCGCTCGCGCGCAGCCTCGTGCTCGAGCCGTGCATACTGCTGATGGACGAGCCGTTCTCGCGGCTCGACGCGCAGACGCGCTCGCTCATGCACACCGAGCTTCTGCGCATCCACCGGCTGAAGAAGATGACCATCGTCTTCGTCACCCACGACGTCGAAGAGGCGGTGGTGCTGGCCGACAGCGTCGTCGTCATGGCGCCCCGGCCGGGCCGAGTGCGCGAGCAGGTGCCCATCGAACTCGGCCGCCCTCGCGACCCGACCGCGCCGCAGGTGACGCAGTACATCCAGCGCCTCCGGGCGCTGATCTAGGGGGTCAGACCCCCGGTTTGGGGTCTGACCCCGGTCTGGGGTCTGACCCCGGCTTTTTGGGGTCAGACCCCGGTTTTGTTCGGGTCAGACCCCGCTTTTCGGGGTCACACCCCGGTTTCAACGAAGGAGCTGAAGTGAATCGATTCGCACGCACCCTGTTGTCCCTCGCCGCAGTATCGCTGGCGCTCGCCGCCACCCCTGCCGCCGCGCAGAAAATGAAAGTCGGTTACTGGACGAGCGGCTTCAGCCTCGGCTTCGGCGCGGTCATGGAGCAGATGAAGTTCGCCGAGAAAGAAGGGCTCGAGGTCGAGTGGGTGAAGTTCGCCGAGGTCAACGGCCCCACCCGCGCGATCGTCACGCAGGGCATCGACATCGCTTTCGCTGCGCCGTCGACCGCTTCGATGCAGATCGCAGGCGACGGGGTGCCGATCAAGATCGTGCTCGCGACCCAGATACTCGAAGGCCAGTTCGTCGTGCTGCCGGCTTCACCCTTGAAATCGCTGGCCGACGCCAAGGGCCGCAAGATCGGCATGTCGCCGTCGGGCAGCGCTACTCACGCGATCGCAACCGCGATTCTGGAGAACAACTACGGGCTCAAGCCGACCGACTATTCCGCAGTGCCCGGCAATGAAGGCCGCCTCGCGCAGTTCCTCACGCAGAAAGACATCGACGTCGCGGCGATCCGTTCGGTGACGATCGCGCAGATGGACGAAGTCAAACCGCGGCGCCTCACGAGCATCGTCGACGAATGGAAGAAGCTCACCAAGTCGAACGCGGCGCCGATACTCGCGGTCACGATCGTGCACGATAATTACCTCGCGAAGAACCCGGCAGCGATGGCCAAATTCATCGCCGCGGTACGCAAAGGGCTCGAGTTCGGCGCGCACAACAAGCCTCGCGTGGCCGAAATCCTCCAGAAAGCCGCGAACATGAACCCCGAAGACGCCCGCGCCTACGCCGCGCAGTGGGAAGGCGCGTACATGGCGTCGCTCGAGCCGCACGACGTCGCTACGCTCAAGCGCATGCAGGAAATCGCCAAAGCCGCCGGTGCGGTCAAGAAGGAAGCGCCGGACAGCGCTTTCGTGACGGGCCCGTATCAGCAGTCGAAGCAGATCAAGTAGACGGCCCTTAAAGCACAGCATTCAACGCAAAGGACGCGAAGGACGCAAAGGAACGCGAAGTAAACCAAACCGAATATGTTCTGTTTGTACTTGCCGTCCCTCGCGTTAACGTTTTTTTGACCTGCTTTTCCTTCGCGTCCTTTGCGTCCTTCGCGTTAAAGCTTTGATCTTGTGAAAACCATGCCAAAAACACAAAAACTCCACCTCCATCTCGAGAGCTCGCGCAAGCGCGCTCCCCTGTTTCACCTGACCGAGGAGAAATGGGCCGCCGCGGCGAAGCGCCATCGCGCGCTTGCGAAGAACCTGCACGTCACCATCGGCTGGGACGGCGACATCATCGATGACGCGTTGAAGACGACCGACGTGATGATCAACTCGAACCCGCCGCGCGAGAACCTGCGCGGCCGCGCGCCGAAGCTCAAATGGATACAGACCACCGGCGCCGGCGTCGACGGCCTGATGCCCATGGAGTGGCTTCCGGACGACGTGACCCTCACCAACAACAGCGGCGCACACGGCGACAAAGCCGAAGACTCGTGCACGATGGGGCTGCTCATGCTGAACGCGCGCATGCCCGAAGTGCTGACCAACCAGCGCGAGCGCCGCTGGGCGCCGATCTTCTCGACGCCGATCGAAGGCAAGACAGCGGTCGTGATCGGCTTTGGCGACCTGGGCCAGGCCGCCGGGCGCGCGGCCAAGAAGCTCGGCGTCAACGTGATCGCCGTCACCCGCAGCGGCAAACCGACGAAGCCCGCCGACTTCGTCTACCCGGTCACCCGCATCGACCGAGCGCTGCCCAAGGCCGATTTCGTCATCGTCACCACACCGCTTACCGCACAGACTCGCGGGCTCATGAACCGCGAACGGCTGGCGCTGCTCGAGCCTCACGCGGGTTTCATGAACATCGGGCGCTCGCCGATCGTCGATTACGCGGCGCTGACGCAGATGCTCGCGAAAGGCGAGCTTTCCGGCGCAGTGCTCGACGTGTTCGACCAGGAGCCGCTGCCCGCCGACTCGCCGTTGTGGACGACGCCGAACCTCGTCGTGATGCCGCACATCTCGTGCGATGATCCGCGCTACATCGACCAGCTCTTCGACACCTGGTTCGCGAACCTCGAACGCTACCTCGCGGGCAGGAAGCTGAAGAACATCGTCGATCGGAAGCTGGGGTATTAGAAGGGATGAGGGATGAGGGATGAGGGATGAGCATGTAGCGCAGAGCCTGTCCTGAGCCTGTCGAAGGACGCCGTCGCCTGCAGCCGTAAAGGCCTGAACGCATGCCACAAGAGTTGAACGCCGAGCAGATTGCAGCCGCGCAGGTGCCTGCCCCCGGCGCGCTCACGCTCGACCACGTCGCGCACTTCGTTCCGGACATCGCCGCCGCGAGCGCGGCGCTGGAGCGTCTGGGCTTCACCCTCACCCCTTTTTCGGAGCAGTCGCACCGGCTCGAGCCCGGAGGTCCGCTGGTTCCTGCGGGGACGGGAAACCGCTGCGTGATGCTCGAGCGCGGCTATCTCGAATTCCTGACCTCTTTCGCGCCAACGCCGGTCGCCGAGCAGCTCCGCGCGGCGATGGCGCGTTACGTCGGCGTGCACCTGGTCGCGCTCGGTTCTTCCACGCCTGAGATCGACCACCAGCGCCTGTCGAGCGCAGGCTTCGATCCGCTCACACCGGTCGCCCTGCAGCGGCCGATCGAC
>JAQGNC010000579.1 GCA_028292065.1 Betaproteobacteria bacterium | reverse complement strand
ACGTCGTGAGGCTTCGACGCGTCGCATTCGAAACACTGCGCGCCGGTCTCGGCGCACAAGGCTTCGAGCTTGCGCGGATCGCGCGAGGCGAGCGCCACCCGCATGCCGTAGCGCGTGAACAGACGCGCGAGCGATGCGCTCAGACCCTGGCCGGCGCCGACGATCAAAGCGATTTTGAAATCCTGGGTTGCCATGCGTATTCCGGTTTGATGAAGGCTGCAGGCGGGGCGCCTGCGCTACAAATTCGCTATAGCGCAGCGCCTCGCCTGCAGCAAAACATGATACGTCCTGGCGCGATCTTATTTCTTTTCGGCAGGCGCGGCTGCCGCAGCCGCGCCGGTCAGGACAACGGCGGCGAAGAGCGCTGCGATCCTGGTCTTGTTCGTCATGGCCCACTCGCTGGGGTTATGCCGCGCGCCATCCCTGTGAGTCGCGCGGGATTGCCGCAAGTATGCACCTCGGGCGCGCTCTCGCCAGCGCCGGCGCGCCCGGCCGGTCGAGTATCATGACGAGTCGAACAACAAAATTCCGCGAGAGCGCCCGATGAGCCAGCCTGCCGTTCCCCAATTCACTTCCGCCAGCGGCGCCCGCATTCCCGCGATCGGTTTCGGCACCTCGCAGCTCGGCGACTGCCACGACGTGGTCGCGAAAGCGCTCGAGCTCGGCTATCGGCACATCGACACCGCATGGAAATACGGCAGCGAGAAAGGCGTCGGCATCGGCATCCGCGCATCGGGCGTGCCGCGCGAAGAGATCTTCCTCACGACCAAAGTCTCGCACGAGTATCTGCGCGCCGGCGATTTCGCGCGCTCGGTCGACGAAAGCCTCGCGAACCTGCAGGTGGATTACGTCGACATGCTGCACGTGCACTGGCCGACGGTCGACCAGATCCCGATGGAGGAGACGATGGCCGCGCTCGCCAAAGCGAAGCGCGAAGGCAAGACGCGGCACATCGGCGTCGCGAACTTCAACATCGCGCTGGTCGAGGAAGCGATCCGCGTCTGCCCCGAGCCGCTCGATACCCTGCAGGCCGAGTACCACCCTTATCTCGACCAGTCGAAAGTGCTCGCGGCGTGCCGGCGTCTCGGGCTCGTCTTCACCGCCTATTGCCCGCTCGCGCGAGGCCGTGTTTTCGGCGATCCGGTGCTGACCGCGATCGCCGCCCGGAAAGAGCGCAGTCTCGCGCAAGTGGTGCTCCGGTGGCTCATGCAGCAGGGCAACATCTCGGCGATTCCGCGCTCGGCCAATCCCCACCACATGGCCGAAAGCCTGCAGGTCTTCGATTTCGAGCTGAGCGCCGACGAGATGGCCCGGATCAGCGCGCTCGCGCGAGCAGACGGCCGTATCGCCAACCCGCAAGGGCGTGCGCCGGCGTGGGATTGAGCTGACGCCCGGCACTGCGCTTGCGTCAGGATGAGCGTGACCGACGACCTCCGCCCCGATCTCGACAACCTCTACCGCGACGGGATCACCGCCCTGAAAGGCGCGTTTTCGCGCGAGTGGGTCGAGCGCATGCGCGAAGACATGATGAGCGCTTTCTGGAGCGCGATTCAGCGTCCCGGAGGCGCAGTCGGGCGCGGCCCGCGGCGGTGGTACGTCGAAATACACCCGCAGGACTTCAGCGGTTTCGTCGACCTGGCCACCCACCCGTGGGTGAGCGGCATGTGCGAGGCGGTGCTCGGGCCGCGCTATGAAATCGTCGAGGTCGGCTTCGACACGCCGTTCCAGGGCGCCCGCTATCAGCCGTGGCACCGCGACTTTCCGTCGCCGCCCGACACCTGGCAAGAGCGCCGAATCACTTCGCTCGCTTTCAACCTGACCGGTGTCGACGTGACCGAGGACATGGGCCCTCTCGAGATCGCGCACGGCACCCACTGGGACGACGGCCGCGAGTGGCCGCACCAGATGTTCCCGGCCAAGGAGCTGTGGCCGCGGTATGCGGAGCGCGCGGTTCGGAAGTATCCGCAGATGGGCGACGTCTCGTGCCGCTCGGCGCTCACGATGCACCGCGGCACCGCGCACCCGTCTCCGATCGCGCGCCCCGTGCTGGTCCTCGGCGTCGACGCGCCGGGCGCCGGCCACGCGGCGCTGCATGACCTCATGGTCACGCAGGACTATCATGATGCCTTGCCTGCGTCGGTGCGCGAGCACCTCGTGTGCAGGGTCGTCGACAAGCTCGTTCCGGTCACCCAGAAACACGAGATCGAAGGACTCGTGATGGGTGCGGAGTAGACCGCCGCTCCTGAACGAAGACCGGCATCAGGCGGTCTGACACGCACGCCCTCACAGGGACACCAGCCATGCGCAACCACCGCTCGATCTTCATGCTTGCCGTCGCGGCGCTGTTCGCAGCCGCGACCCCGCTCGCGTCGGCACAGCTGTACAAGTGGACCGACGATAAAGGCGTGGTGAATTACTCGAACAAGCCGCCTGCCGGCGCCGCGAAAGGCGTGGCGGTCGTCGAAGACCGGGTGTCGGTGTACACGCAGGATCCCGCGGTGCTGCAGGCGACGCAGAACGCTCGCGAGCGTCGCAATCTGCCGCCGCCTGCTCCCGCGGCAGCCGAGCGCCGGGCGCCGCCCGCGGCGGCGAGCCCCGGTGTCATGGCGACGCCGGGTCCCGCAGCAGACCCTTGCATCGGCGCGGACCTAAGCGCGGACTGCTACGGCTATGGCTATGGCTACGGTGCTTCGGCGGCGTTTCGCGGAAGGCATCGCGGCCCCCGCCTCGTCCAGCCCGAGCTCACGCCCGGCGCGATCGCGGGCAACGTGAACGCTGGCGGTGGTTTCACGCCAGGCCTCTCGGCCCAGGCGCCGCTCGGCGCGCCTTCACCCGTCGTGCGTCACCCCGTGGCGCCTCGCGCGCAGGCGAGGGACATCCCGCGCTAGGCCGTAGTAGCGATC
>JAQGNC010000572.1 GCA_028292065.1 Betaproteobacteria bacterium | reverse complement strand
TCGAAGTACTCCGGAAAGGTCTTACGCACGCAGTCCGGATCGTTGATGCGCACCGGCACGCCGCCGAGCGCGGCCAGTGAGAAGCACATCGCGATTCGGTGGTCATCGTAGGTGTCTATGCAGGCGTAAGGTGTCAGGGACTCGGGAGGCGTGATGCGCAGATAATCGGCGCCCTCCTCGACCGTCGCACCGAGCTTGCGAAGCTCGGCTGCCATCGCGGCGAGCCGGTCAGTCTCTTTCACCCGCCAGCTCCCGATGTTGCGCAGCGTGCTGGGGCCGTCGGCGAACAGCGCGAGCACCGCCGCGGTCATGGCCGCGTCCGGAATGTGGTTGAGGTCGGCGTCGAGCGGCCGCAGCTTGCCTGCGCGCGCCGCGTCGTCACCGGCGGCGGCTTCGATCCAGTTCTCGCCGACCGCAACACGGCCCCCCATCGCTTCGAGCACCTCCGTGAAGCGAACATCGCCCTGGATGCTGCCCCGCCCCACCCCTTCGACCCGCACCGGACCGCCGCCCTTGAGACCGCTGATCACGCCGGCAGCGAGGAAATACGAAGCGGTCGAGGCGTCGCCTTCGACGTAAATCTCGCCCGGGCTTACGTAGCCGCGGCCGGCCGGCACGTCGAAGCGCGACCAGCCTTGCCGCTCCACGCTCACGCCGAAGCGCCGCATCGTGTTCGCGGTGATTTCGACGTAGGGCTTCGAAATAAGCTCGCCTTCGATCTGGACACTGCTCGCGCGCCCGGTGAGTGGAAGCGCCATGAGGAGCCCGGTCAGGAACTGGCTCGAAACATTGCCGCGGATAGTGAGCGGGCGGCTCACGTCGAGCTGCGCGGCGTGGATCTGCAGCGGCGGATAGCCTGCCTCGCCGAGGTAATCGATGTGCGCGCCGGCGCGCTTCAGCGCATCGACGAGATCGCCGATCGGCCGCTCGTGCATGCGCGGGACGCCCGAGAGGCGATATTCGCCGCCGAGGACGCCGAGCACCGCCGTCAGCGGCCTGAACGCCGTTCCCGCGTTACCGAGAAAAAGATCGGCGCTCTTCGCCGGAAACACACCTGCGGTGCCGTGTATCCGCACCGTGCGTCCGGGTTCGCGTTCGAAGCGGACGCCGAGCGCGGCCAGCGCGTCGAGCATGCGCTGGGTGTCGTCGGAGTCGAGTACGTCGTGAACCGAGGTGACCCCGTGAGCGAGCGCCGCCAGCAGCAGCGTCCGGTTGGAGATGCTTTTCGAGCCGGGTAGCCTCACGGTCCCGCGGACACTGCGGATCGGGGCGAGGTCGAGGTGATTCACGGGCGCCTTGGCGGTCACGCGTGTTTCTTCAGCAGCCAGCGGCTGCGCGCGTCGCGGGCGCGCTCGAACATCTCGCTCAAGGCGGCCGCGTCGGCGTTCTGGATGGCGCTGCGCGCGATCTCGAGCTCGTCCATGTAGTCGTCGAGCAGTTCGGTCAGCGCTACCCGGTTGGCGACGCAGATGTCGCGCCACATTTCGGGCGAGCTTCCCGCGATTCGCACGGTGTCGCGCAGCCCGCCGCCCGAGTGCCCGAGCAGCGCGGCGGCGTCGCCGCGTTTCGCGAGCATGCTCACGAGCGAAAACGCGATGACGTGCGGCAGGTGGCTGACCGCGGCGAAGATCTCGTCGTGCCTTCGAGCATCGAGGCGAACGATACGGGCGCCGCACGCTTCCCACGCGCTGCGAACCAGCCGGACGGCCGAGGCTTTGGTCTCCGGCTGCGGCGCGAGTATCACGTTGCGGTCGCGAAAAAGCTCCGGGAAAGCGGCATCCGCGCCGCTTTTCTCGGTGCCGGCGATCGGGTGCGCGGGAACGAAACGCTCGAAATGCCCGTCGAGAAAACGCCGGGCGTAGGCGATGACGTCCTGCTTGGTGCTGCCGCCGTCGGTGATCACGGTTTCAGCCCCGAGCGCCGGCGCGATCTGCGCCATCACTTCGGGCATCTGCCCGACGGGCGTGCCGATCAGCACGAGATCGGCGTCGCGCACCGCGGACGCCGCGTCGCGGCTCGCCTCGTCGATGACACCGAGGCGCAATGCGGCGTTGAGATTCTTCCGGGTACGGCCGACGCCGACGACGTGTTCGACCGCTTTCACTTGCTTGAGCGCGAGCGAAAACGAGCCGCCGATGAGGCCCACGCCGATCACCACGAGCTTGGCGATCTTCAGCTTGCCGCGGCTCGCGGGCGCAGCGCTCATGCAATCGCCCGTTCGAGGCTTTCGAGGAATCGGGCGTTTTCGCTTTGCAGCCCGATCGAGACGCGAAGATGGTTCGGCATCCCGTAGCCCGCGATCGGCCGAACGATGACGCCCGCTTGCAGCAGGCGCTGGAAGACGCCGGCCGCGTCTTCGACTTCGAAGCTGACGAAGTTGCCATACGACGGGATGTATTTGAGCCCCAGCGCTGTCAGGCCTTCGGTGATCTGCGTCATTCCCGCGCGATTGAGCTCATAGCTCGCGCGAATGAAATCGTCGTCGCGCAGCGCTGCCGCAGCCGCCGCGAGCGCGACGCTGTTCACGTTGAACGGCTCGCGCACGCGGTTCATGAGCCCGGCGACTTCGGGACTCGCCAACGCGTAGCCGACCCGCAGCCCGGCGAGTCCATAGACTTTGGAGAGCGTGCGGCTGATGACCAGATTCGGAAAACGCCTGAGCCACGCGACCGTGTCGGTCCTGACCTCAACCGGCAGATACTCGTTGTACGCCTCGTCGAGCACGAGCAGCACGTGGTCGGGAAGACCTTTGATGAACGCTTCGAGCGCATCGGCCCCTACGAAAGTGCCGGTGGGGTTGTTCGGGTTTGCGATGAAGACGACGCGCGTCGCGGGCGTGATCGCCTTCGCCATCGCATCGAGATCGTGGGCATAGTCGCGCGCCGGGACTTCGATGCCGCGCGCGCCCATCGCCTGCACCGCGAGCGGATACACCGCAAACGCGTGCTGCGAGTACACCGCTGCGTCGGCGGGCGTGAGAAACGCGCGCGCCGCGAGGTCGAGCACGTCGTTCGAGCCGTTGCCGAGCACGATCGAATCGAGCGCGACCCCGTAGCGCTCGCCCAACGCCTGCTTCAGCTCGAAGCCGTTGCCGTCCGGGTAGCGCCCGAGATCGCCCAGCACCGCCTGGATCGCACGCTGCGCGAGCGGGCTCACCCCGAGCGGATTCTCGTTCGAGGCGAGCTTGATGATGCTCGACTCTTCGATGCCCATTTCGCGCGCGAGCTCGGAGATCGGCTTGCCGGGCTGGTACGGCGCGATGGCGCGGATATGGGACGGGGCTAGATCGCTGACGCTCATGAAAGTGTCTGATGCTCAAGTGTTAAGTGTTCAGTGAAGGCGGTGCCGAGCGATCAGCGCGGTGTTCATTAAACACTAAACACTCGACACTCGACACTGCGCGTCGCGCCTACGCGGCGGCCGCGGGGTACGAGCCGAGATTCTTGAACAGCGATGCTTTGCGCTCGAGCTCCGCCAGCGCACGTGCGACGTTCCGATCGTTCGCGTGGCCTTCGACGTCGACGTAGAAAACGTATTCCCAGAGACCGGTGCGCGCGGGCCTCGATTCGAGCTTGCTCATGCTGACACCGTTGGCCGCGAGCGGCGTCAGCAGGTCGTGTATCGCGCCGGGCGCGTTGCGCGTGGACAGGATGAGCGAAGTCTTGTCCCTGCCGGAAGGCGGCGCATCGTGCTCGGCGATCACCAGAAAGCGCGTCGTGTTCTTCGCTTCGTCTTCGATGTTGCGCGCGAGCACTTGCAGGCCGTAAAGCGAGGCAGCGGTTTTGCTCGCGATCGCGGCGGCGCCACGCTCGCGCGCGGCCATCTTCGCGGCTTCTGCGTTGCTCACGACCGGAATGGTCTCGGCGTGCGGCAGATGACGCGAGAGCCAGCGCTGGCACTGGCCGAGGCTCTGGGTGTGCGAATACACCTTGCGGATCGAGCTGAGCGT
>JAQGNC010000568.1 GCA_028292065.1 Betaproteobacteria bacterium | reverse complement strand
GGGCTCTGCTCCGTCGCAGGCGGCCGACGAACAGCAAATCATTTACAGGGTGCCTGTCACTGCGGAATCGAGCATCTTGCGGAAATAATCGATCGTCTTGACCAGTCCCTGTTCGAGCCGGATCGAGGGCGCCCAGTCCAGCTTCTCCTTCGCGAGCGAGATGTCGGGCTGGCGCTGCAACGGGTCGTCGCTCGGCAACGGCTTGAACTCGAGCTTCGAGTTCGAGCCGGTGAGTTTGATCACCTGCTCCGCGAGCTGGCGGATCGTGAATTCGTTGGGATTGCCCAGATTGACCGGCCCGGTGAAATCGTCCGGCGTGTCCATGAGCTTCAGGAATCCGTCGATGAGATCGTCGACGTAACAGAACGAGCGGGTCTGGCTGCCTTCGCCGTAGATCGTGATCGGCTCGCCCGCCAGCGCCTGCACGATGAAGTTCGACACGACCCGCCCGTCGTTCGGGTGCATGCGCGGGCCGTAGGTGTTGAAGATGCGCGCGACCTTGATGCGCAGGCCGTGCTGCCGCCGGTAGTCGAAGAACAGGGTTTCAGCGCAGCGCTTGCCTTCGTCGTAGCACGACCGGAAACCGATCGGGTTGACGTGGCCCCAGTAGCCCTCGGTCTGCGGGTGCACTTTCGGGTCGCCGTACACTTCGCTCGTCGACGCCTGGAGGATTTTCGCCTTCACGCGCTTCGCGAGGCCCAGCATGTTGATCGCGCCGTGGACGCTGGTCTTGGTGGTCTGGACCGGATCGTACTGGTAGTGGATCGGCGACGCGGGACACGCGAGGTTGTAGATCTCGTCGACTTCGACGTAGAGCGGAAAGGTCACGTCGTGGCGCACCAGCTCGAAGTGCGGGTTGGTGAGCAGCGGCGCGAGGTTGTCCTTGGTGCCTGTGAAGAAATTGTCGACGCACAGGACCGAGTCGCCGCGCGCGATGAGGCGCTCGCACAGGTGCGAACCCAGAAAGCCCGCGCCGCCTGTGACCAGTATCCGTTTTCTCGAGCTGTAACTTCTCATGAGCGTTCCCTTTACCTACTGTTATGGCGCCGCGGGCCGCGGGGCCGCCCTCGAGCGCCGGTCATTATGCAGTCGAAGCGGCGTCCGGCTGCGCAGGCGGCCTGGGCCGCGGGTCAAAGTGCGACATTATGCAATTGCCGAGCGCACCCGGACTACGTATTATGAAGGGTCCGCTACGCCCGTAGCGGCAATAACATGGCGCTCCTCACGCGCCGGCATATCGTGACTAGGCACCAAGAGCAGGCCACATGACCATCGCGGCGAAAATTCGCGGCTACATTCGCGAAAGCTTTCTTTTCGGGAGCGACCAGAAACTCAGCGACGAGGATTCGCTGCTCGATGCCGGCGTGATCGACTCGACCGGCGCGATGGAGCTCGTGAGCTTTCTGGAGTCCGAATTCCGGGTCGATGTGAGCGACCAGGACCTCGTCCCCGAAAACCTCGACAGCGTCGCCGCGATGACCGCATTCGTTACGCGCAAGCTGGCGAGCCAATAGCTCACATTCCCCGCGTGTTCTCCTCCTCCGTGCTCGATCTCGATCCCGCAATCGAGACGGCGCGAATCGTCGAGGCCATCCAGAACCACGTACGGGTGACGCTGCGCAAGCGCGGCGCCGTCCTCGGCCTCTCCGGCGGTGTCGACAGCTCGGTGGTCGCGGCTTTGTGTGCGCGTGCGCTCGGCAGCGAAAAGGTGCTCGCGGTATTCATGCCCGAGCGCGACTCCTCCGACGATGCCCTGAGGCTCGGCCGCCTCGCCGCCGAAACGTTCGGGATCAATGGCGTCGTCGAGGACATCTACCCCGCCCTCGAAGCCGCTGGATGCTATCGCCGGCAGGACGAAGTCATCAAGGCGGCGGTCCCCGAATATGGCGACGGCTGGAAGTTCAAGCTGGTGCTGCCTTCGATCCTCGAAGGCAATCGCCTGAACATCACGCGCCTCACCGTGCAGAGTCCCGAAGGGGCCATGCACACCGTCAGGCTCACACCGCCGAGTTACCTCCAGATCGTCGCCGCGACGAACATGAAGCAGCGCCTGCGCAAGACGACCGAGTACTACCACGCCGACCGTCTCAACTACGCCGTCGCGGGCACGCCCAACCGGCTCGAATACGACCAAGGTTTTTTCGTCAAACAGGGCGACGGGGCGGCTGATTTCAAGCCGATCGCGCATCTTTACAAGACGCAGGTCTACCAGCTCGCCGCCTACCTCGGTGTCCCCGACGAAATCCGCGCACGGCCCCCGACCACCGACACCTTCTCGATGCCGCAGACCCAGGAGGAGTTCTACTTCGCGCTGCCGTACGACCGCATGGACTTGTGCCTGTATGCGCACAACCACGGCGTGCCCGCGACTGCCGTCGCACCGGCGGTCAATCTCACCCCTGAACAGGTCGAGCGCGTCTACAAGGACATCGTCGCGAAGCGCCGCGCGACCCGCTATCTGCACGCGGCGCCCCTGCTGGTGGACGAGGTGCCCGAAATCGCCGCCGCTGCTGCAGAGCCTGCGACCTTTCAGACCCACGGGAGCTGAGCCGGGGGATGTGCGGCATCGCCGGCATCGTCGACCTGAAAGGCAGCGGCGCTACGCCCTCGCGCGAAGCGCTGGTGCGCATGGCCGGCGCGCTCAACCATCGCGGGCCCGACGAGCACGGCCTGTATCGCGACGCGCAAGCGGGTTTCGCTCACGCGCGCCTGTCGATCATCGATCTCGCGTCCGGCCAGCAGCCTTTGTCGAATGACGACGGAACGCTGTGGATCGTCTTCAACGGCGAGATCTTCAACTATCTCGAGCTGCGGGCAGAGCTGAGCGAGCTCGGCCATCGCTTTCGCACTCGCAGCGACACCGAAGTCATCGTCCACGCGTACGAAGCGTGGGGCGACGACGCGTTTGCGCGTATGAACGGCCAGTGGGCGCTCGCGCTGTGGGACAGCGCGCGGCGCAGGCTGGTGCTGAGCCGCGACCGCATGGGCGTGAGGCCGCTCTATCTCTGCGAGCACGGCAGCCGCCTGTATTTTGCCAGCGAGGTCAAAGCGATCTTCGCGGCCGACGCATCGATTCCGCGGGCATTCGATCCCGTCGGTCTCGACCAGACTTTCACGTTCTGGAGCATCGTTCCGCCGCAAAGCGTGTACGCCGGAGTCCACGAGCTGCAGCCGGGCTATGTGCGAGTGTATGAAAACGGCGGCATGAGCGAGCGCCCTTACTGGCGGCCGCGTTTTCCGGTGGGCGCCGACGGGCTGTTCGAAGGATCGCTCGACGACGCCGTCATCGCGGTGCGCAGCGCGCTCGAGCAGGCGACTGCGCTGCGCATGCTGCGCGCCGACGTGCCGGTCGGGAGCTATCTTTCGGGCGGGCTCGACAGCTCGCTCGTCGCGGCGCTCGGGCGTGCGGTCGCGGGGGAGCGCTTCCAGACTTTTTCGCTGCGCTTCGCCGACGCCGAATACGACGAGACGCCTTTCCAGCGGACGATGGTGCGCAAGCTCGGCAGCATTCATCACGAGATCGTCGTCGGCAGGCGCGATATCGCGCAGGTCTTCCCCGACGTGATCTATCACACCGAGCGCCCGGTGCTTCGAACCGCGCCGGCGCCGCTCTTCCTGCTCTCGCGCCTGGTCGCGCAGACCGGGATCAAAGTGGTGCTCACCGGCGAAGGCGCCGACGAAGTGTTCGCGGGCTACGATCTCTTTCGCGAAGCGAAGGTGCGCCGCTTCTGGGCGCGGCAGCCGCAGAGCGAGAAGCGGCCGCGTCTCCTCGAGCGGCTCTATCCTTACCTCGCGCGCTCGCCCGTCGCGCAGCAGGCGATGACGCGGCGCTTTTTCGGCCGCGGCCTGAGCGACTTCGCCCGCCCCGGTTTCGCGCACGCGCCGCGCTGGCAGACCACTTCGGCGGTGAAGCGCCTGTTCAGCGGGGAGATGCGCGACGCGCTCGCCGGCAGCGATGCGACTGCGCGCTTCATCGACAGCCTGCCTCGCGAATTCTCTTCGTGGGCGCCGCTCGCGCAGGACCAATACATCGAAACCCGCACCCTGCTGGCCGGCTACATCCTCGCGTCACAGGGCGATCGCATGCTGATGGCGCATTCGGTCGAAGGCCGTTTTCCGTTCCTCGACAAGGACGTGGTGGCGCTGGCGAACTCGCTGCCGGCGGCGTACAAGCTGCGCGTCCTCGATGAAAAGCACGTGGTGAAGAAAGCCGCGAGCGGCCTGGTTCCGGCGGACATCATCGCGCGGCCCAAGCAGCCGTATCGCGCGCCCGACGCGTTGTCGTTCGTCGGCGATGACGTTCCCGAGTACGTCTCCGAGCTCCTGAGCGAGCGCGCGGTGAGCGGCGCAGGCGTGTTCGACGCAAAAGCGGTCGCGCAGCTCCTGAAGAAATGCACTGCGGCCTCAGCCAGCGGCACACCGCTGTCCAACAGCGACAACATGGCGCTGGTCGGCGTGCTCTCGACCCAGCTCGTGCATCACCAGTACGTCGCCGGGCGTCCCCGTGCCGCGCAGACGGTCCACTTTCGCACCGACGTGGATCGCACCGAATCCGGAAAGGCGGCGTGAACCGAGCTCGATTTCCTTATGTTGAAGATGAGCTGTGTATCAGCCAAGGCACTGTGAGCTTGGGTAAACTGCCACTGGAATGCGCACGTAGTGCGTCGCGAGCCGCTTGCACGTTAGGAAGTAGATCAACATACGCGTCACCAGTCGCAGAGATCCGTTTAGTCCCGCTAATGCCAACAATCAAGTAACCATCCGTGACCGCATTGGCGATTGCTGACCGGACGTTATAAAATGCGTTTTGCCCGGCCTTGTCATTTATGGCAATCAAATCAGCTATCCTGAATTCCGCCTTTTTCTCATAGTGTGTCAGGTAATACGCAAGGCACGCCACGCGGTCAACATCGCTCACAGGGCGCTTGCGGTCTAGGAATGTGTTGGCAGATAAAGCCACGTCGCCTGACGAGCTTGACTCCCCTGTCCTGCGCCGTAAGGTGGGGTCTGGATGCACATCCGCCATTGCCGTCCTGTGGGGGGGGACATCCAGAAAAGCTTCTGCAGAGGCAAGCACGCGCCGTTGTGCTTCCGGTTCCAATCGTCTAAGTATGGCGACCACCGAGTGAAGCGCGTCGACATCATCCATTCTT
>JAQGNC010000550.1 GCA_028292065.1 Betaproteobacteria bacterium | reverse complement strand
TAACGCGAAGGACGCAAAGGACGCGAAGGAAAAACAAAGGCAAAAGAAAGGCGACACGAAGATGCCGGGGACGTCATCCTGGCGCAGGCCAGGATCCACCCTGATTCAACGTCAACTCAGCGGGACGTCATCCTGGCCCAGGCCGCGATCCACCTTGATTCACGTCAACCCAGAGGGACGTCATCCTGGCGCAGGCCGCGATCCGCCTTGATTCACGTCAACCCAGAGGGACGTCATCCTGGCGCAGGCGCGATCCGCCTTGATTCGACGACCAAGAGGGACGTCATCCTGGCGCAGGCCAGGATCCATCTTGATTGAACGTCAAAATGGATTCCGGCCTTCGCCGGAATGACGCCGTGGGGTGTCGTCGCGTCGAGTGCCTGCTTTGCTTCGTGCCTCTTCGTGTCCTTCGTGGTTATGTGCTTTGGTTTTCCTTCGTGTCCTTCGTGGTTATTTGCTCTGGTTTTCCTTCGTGTCCTTCGTGGTTATCTGCTTCGCTTTTCCTTCGCGTCCTTCGCGTCCTTCGCGTTAAAGCTTTGCTCCGAGGGCAACGCGTAAAAAAACAAAGGCCGGCTGAGCCGGCCTCGTCAGCGCTGAGGCGCAGCGCGTCACACGGCCACGTCGGGATTCAGGCTATACACCCCTTCGAGCTTCGCTTCCTCGAGGACGTGTCCTTTCATCGCGTTCAGCACGTCGAGCCCGCGGAACGTGCCGCTCACACCGAGTTGAGCGACGTCGAGCGCGTACAGGGTGAACACATAATGGTGCGGGATCGAGTCGTTCCACGGCGGGCACGGGCCGTCGTAGCCGTAGTAATCGCCTTTCATCTCCGGATCGTTCTCGAACCACGCGGTGTAATCGTTGATGCCGTGGCGCGTTCCGCGCGGGGCCTGCGGACCCGGCTTGCCGCGTGGGGTGACGCCGTCGGAGAACTCGCCGGCGCGGATCGGCCCCGAGTGCGGATCGATGTCGACGAGCACCCAGTGGAAGAAGTCCACACGAGCCAGTGAATCGGGGATCGTGCGGCCTTCCTTGTTCACGTCGTCGCCCTGGGACGGCACATCGTAGTCGTGGCAGATCAGCACGAGCGAGCGCGTGCCCATCGGCAGCTCGGACCATTCGATCCCGGGAGTGCGGTTGTTCGACAGCCGCGCGTGGGTCTGCGGGTCGGGTGCGCAGAACGCGTATTCCGCCGGAATACGCTCACCATCGGCGAAACTGGTGCTCGTAATCTTCATCGGTCCTCCTTTTTCAGGCGAATATAGACTCGTCTATCTTCGCCTTTTTCCGGCCAATATAGAGGAGTCTATCTTGGCCTTTTTTTTAGGCCAATCCAGGCGAGTCTATCTTGGCCGTTTCGGCCACTATGGACGAGTGCATCGCGGCTTTTTGGACGGGGGATTATATCGCCGGCCGGGCGACCCCCTGGAGAAAAGCAGGCAAGCAAGGACGCAAAGGAAAAGCCAGGGACGCGAAGGTAGCGATCGAAAAACGCGCACTGCTACCTTCGAATGGCTTCCTTGGCGTCCTTGCTTCTTCCTTTGGGTCCCTGATCCCTGCTTTTGCTGCTAGTACCTGAAGATCGCCGCAAGCCCGGTGTTGCTCGGCATGCTCCCCTTGGGCGCCACGATGACCTGCCCTCCGGTCTTGAGCACGCGCTCCGCGAGGTCGTCGAGGATGTCCCCGGCGTTCGGGTCGTCGCGCAGCACCGCGCGCCGAGGCATGCGGCCTTCGATCTGGCCCGGGATGCGCCGGTCGGCTTCGACGATGAGCGTCCCGACGCGGCCGTCGGTCGCGAATTCGACCGCGTGCGTGAGATCGTCGGTCGCCATCGCGCGCGCTTTCTGCGCGTGATACATGTCGACGATCTGCTGCAGCCTCGCGTGGTAGCGCGGCTGCATGAGGCTCCACGCCTCCTCGCGCAGCTCATCGATGCTCATCGCGTCGGCGTTCGCATGTATGCCTTCCTCGAGCAGATGCTGGTTGTGGCTGATCTGGCGAAAGTGGCTGTGATATTCCGGCAGCGCGGCGAGGATCAGCGGAAGCTGCGAAGGCTTCGAGTGCGCTTCGCAGATGGCGCGGTCGATCACGCGGAAGAAGCGCTCGATGTCGACGCCCACTTCGTCTTTCTTCGATCCGTGCCCGTGATGCGCAGTGGCCCCCTGCCCGCCGCGTCCCGCGCCGAACGTCGCCTGGCGTTCGACACCCTGCTGGTGCACGTTGGGCCCGAGGGCCTCTTCGATCGTGCGCGGCACGCTCGGGGCGAGCACCACTTCGTCGAGCACGTAGCGGTTGCCCTGGTACAGCCTGATCTCCTTCCGATCGAGCGCGAGGATCTGGTACGAGTCTTCGGACTGGAAGACTCGCACCAGAGGCTTGATGTAGAGGTGGTCGTTGACGACGGTGAGCGCCTGCACCGGCCGCTGCACCTTCTCCACGTGGAAAAAGCCGGGCGCGCCGAAGACCGCGATGCCGTCCTGCGGATGCGCCCACATCGCCGCATCCCCGGCGAGGCGCTCGAAAGGCTCGAGGAGCGAGGCGTGATCGCCGCCGCCGTGCTTTTGCTCGAGCTTGGCTTTCAGCTCACGCAGGGCGTTGCGGTATTTGACCGCATTCTGCTGCGAGTCCGGGAATGCGCGAAAAGTCGGCATGTAGAGCGACAGGCACGGGCTCGGATAATCCGCGAGCAGCGGCTTCAGCCGCTGAAATGCGGGCATGTCGCGATGCTCGCCGGTCGCATGGACGTTCGCGTTGACGTTCGCAGTGGCTGTCATTCGTTGACGCTCCTTTTGCCTGTTGCGGTTACTGCCAGCTTCCCGAGCTTGTGCTCGAGCGCGTGCTCGAGTTTCTCCAGCGCGCCGTTGATCGCCAGGTCGAGGTTCTCGGCCTCGTGGTTCACCGCCACCGGCCCGAGACCGCCCAGCCTCGCCTCCATCAGGCAGCGCTTGTCGTGGCTGCCGCCTTTGATGCTGTTCAGGTCGTTCAGGTGGACTTCGACCCGCGTGATGCGGTCGCTGTAGCGGTCCAGCGTGTCGCGCACGAGCGCCTGGACGTGGCCGGCGAGCTCCGGCGAGCCGGTGATGTGATGGTCGCTGTTGATTTGGATTTGCATAGGCCCTCTGGTGTGTGACGGTTGCGGACCCCGTCGGAGCGTCGCGGACGCGTGAGTAGCACTGCCGGGAGCCTTTCGGCCCCGTGGGAGGAGGCGGCCGCAGGGCGGTCCGGCCGTACTCCCGGTGCGGCTTAAGCCGCGTGCACACGCTCCGCGGCGCAGTGCCGCGGGGGTTTACGCGTACCTAAGCAATTCTAGTGCGCGACCGCCGCGGTTTCGGCGGTCCTGGGCATGAGACGCTCCAGCGCGGCGCTGCGCTCGGCCTTGGGCAGCTGCGCCAAGCCGTTGACCACAGTGTAAAAACGCGCGAGATCGCGGTTCTCGCGCTGCAGGATCGCCTCGAATGCCGGTACTTTGCGGGTATAGATCGACACCGACGCGAGCAGCGCGTTGTTCGGCTTTTCGGAAAACCAGCGATCGAAACCCGCAAAACCGCCCCAGCTCGCCTTCAGCTTCTGGTAATCGCCCTGAAGCTCGCCGAAAAGCGCGGCCTTGCGCGCGCGCATCGCCGGGGCCGGAAGGCCTGACGCGTAGAGCGCGCTGAGCCGCCCGCGATACGCTTCGATGAGCTCGACGAACTGGCTCCTGCGCTGCCCGACCAGCACGCTGGCCGTGCGATCCTGCTCGGTGCCGAAGCGGTCAAGCCAGCGGCGCAGGCCTTCCTGCTCGACCGCCACGGCGAAAGACTCGTTGAATTCACTGTCGTCGCGAACGTACACGACCTGGTGCGCGAGCTCGTGGAAGATGAGCCGCGCGAGATGCGGCGTCGGGTAGTTCACGAAAGTATTGAGCACCGGGTCGGCAAAGTACCCGAGCATCGAGTACGCCGGTATGCCGCCGACGAACACGTCGTAACCTTCGGCTGCGACCTCGGCCGCGAACGCCTGCGCGTCGTCCTTGGCGAAATAGCCCCGATAATTCACGCAGCCCGCGAAAATGAAACACCACTGCCGGGGCTGGATGGAGAACTCGGGCGCGGCGAAAACGCTCCACGCGACGTAGGGCCGCTCGAGGTTCGCATACGAGCGGTAGCTCGAGTTGCGCGGCAGCGCGAGCTCGGCGCTCGCGAAATCCCGGATCGTCAGCACCGACCGCAGCTTCTCGCGCAGCGGCGCCGGGGTGCCGGGGTCCTCGAGCACCGCCTCGATGTCCTGCTGGCGGCTCCAGATGTCGAGCTGGCCCCTGACCGACTGCAGGTAGTACGGGATGTTGCTGCAGCCCGCGAGGAGCATCACCGCGACAACGATCGCGGCGAGGGTGCGGACGGATATCGGGGCGGGCATGGCGTCCTGAGTTTACGCTGCGTCAGCTCTGCAGGTGTTCGAAGCGCGCCGTTCCGGGACGGGTGCGCTAGACGTTGGCGTCGGAAAAGCGCGTCACGTCGTCGCCGTCGAGGTGGCTCACGTCGCACACCGCCGCGGCGAACCAGCCTTTGTCGTCGTAGCGGAACGTGTTCAGGCTGCAGTTGAGCAGCGGGAACCCGCGCGGCAGGTCGAGGGCCATCTTCACCGCGGTGCGATAGAGCGAATCGAGCACGAGCCCGTGAGTGACGACGACGATCGTCTCCCCCTGGTGACGTGCGGCTATCGTTTCGAGCGCGCCGACGCAGCGGTCGCGAAACCGCGCGGCACTCTCGCCTTCAGGCATCTCGAAATGCGGATCGCGCTTCGCGAAGCGCTCGTAGAGCTCCGGGTGGCGCAGCTTGATCTCGGTATTGGTGAGCCCTTCGAAGATGCCGAAAGCACGCTCGCGCAGGCCGCTGTCGGAGAGGACCGCATGACCCGTCGCATCGGCGATGCAGCGGGCGGTCTGGTGCGCGCGGCCGAGATCGCTGCTGTAGAGCGTGGAGAAAGAGGTCTGTGCGAGGCGTTTCGCGAGCTGCCGCGCCTGCTGCAGCCCGAGCGGCGTCAGCGGACTGTCTTTCTGCCCCTGCATGCGTCCCTGCTGGTTCCAGAGGGTCTCGCCGTGGCGGATGAGCAATATTTCGGTCATCGATTACTCCAACAAACTTAAAAGCTTTAACGCGAAGGACGCAAAGGACGCTAAGGAAAACCAAAATCTTTAATGCAAAAGAGCCAAAGGAAAGACGGACGCGGTCGTTCCAGCGCAGGCTGGAACCCATTTTGACTTTAAATCAAGATGGACCTTGTCCTGCTGCGCCAGGACGCCGTCTTCCGCTGCTTCGCGTCCGTCGCCGAAAAGGGTTTGCCTTTCCTTCGCGTCCTTCGCGTTAAAAGCTTTTGCCTTTACTCCTGCTCGCGACTTAGCACCTCCATCGCCCCCGCCAGCGCGCGCTCGTAGCGCGCTTTCTCGGTCGCGATCGATTCGTCGGTCCAGTCGTAAAAGCCTTTCTTCGCTTTCATCCCGATGTGGCCGGCTTTCACCCGCTCGCTCATGTAAGGGCTCGGGACGGTGTCGTTGCACAGGTCCGGATAGATCGTCTCGGCCCCGGCATTATGGACGTCGAGTCCCGCGTGGTCGCGCTGGAGCAGAGGCCCCGCCGCAAGGTAACGAAAGCCGAAGCCGTAGCGCACGATGTTGTCGATGTCTTCCGGCGTGCAGATTCCGCGCTCGACCAGCTTGATCGCTTCGCGTGAGAGCGCGGCCTGCAGGCGCGCGCCGAGGAAGCCCGGAATGTCGAGGCTCACCCGCACCGGAACCTTGCCCACGCTTTTCATGATGTTGACGACGCGGTCCGCGGTCGCTTGCTTCGTATATTGCGACGAGACGACCTCGACCGCGGGCACCAGGTGCGCCGGCATGAAGTAATGGGTGCCGATCATGCGCTCGCGCGTGGGCAGGCGCTCGCCGATGACGCTGATCGGAATCGCGGTCGAGTTGCTGCACAGCGGGGTGTTGGGCTTCGAGAGCTTCACCATCTCTTCGAAGATCTGCTGCTTCACGTCGAGCCGCTCGGGCGCGGCTTCGATCGCGATCTCGACTGCTTCCCACGGGATCGAGCCGATGAGCTCGTGCACCGGAAAGCGCGCATCGTCGTAGGTCGCGCCGAGCTTATCCATCGCCGAGCGCAGGCGCTGCGGCAGCGTCTCGCGCATGCGGTCGTGGGGATTGACGATGTGCGCGGTCCAGCCGTGCGCACCGAAAGTCGCCGCGATGTCGGCGCCCATGGTGCCGCCGCCGATGATCGCGACGGCGCGGGAATTTTCTGCCATTGGGGAAATGCTCCGTCAGAGGAGGAGCAATTTTAATGCGGAATGATGAATGACGAACGATGGATGAAAGACAGACCGCAGCGGCGGGGGTTCGTTCCGCATTGCGCATTCGTCTTTGCGCATTCCGCGTTCATCATCGGCAGTTGCTAAACTGCGCCGATGCCGCCCATCGAAGTTCTCGTCATCGCGCCGCTCGTCATCCTCACGGCCTACGTGATCTTCGGTATCTCGGGTTTCGGCTCGACTATCATCGCGGTGCCGCTGCTCGCGCACCTCTATCCGATCAAGTTCGTCATTCCGATGGTGGTGACACTCGACTGCATCGGAGCGATCAGCATGGGCCTGCGCCTGCGGGCGGACGTCGACCGCCGCGAGCTCGTGCCGCTGCTGCCGTTTCTGGCGGTCGGCCTGCTGATCGGTGCGCTCCTGCTGCTGAGGCTGCCGGCGGAGCTTCTGCTCGGCGGGCTCGGCGTGATCGTCGTCGGCTATGGGCTTCTGTACGCATCGGGCCGCCAGCCGCGCGTGCGCGTCGGACGCTGGGCCGCGCCCCCGGTCGGCATCTTCGCCGGCACGACCTCCTCGATGTTCGGGGTCGGCGGCCCGATCTACGTGATGTATCTCACGGCGCGCGGCTCGACGGCAGAGCAGATCCGCGCGACCGTGCCGGTGATCTTCATCTTCACGACCATCGCGAGAATCGCGATCTTCTTCGCCGCGGGACTGTTCACGCTCGAGGTGCTCTACACCGCCGCCGCGCTGCTGCCGGTGATGGTGCTCGGCATGTGGCTCGGCCACCACCTGCACCTGAGTCTCACGCGCGAGCAGCTCGTGCGCATCATCGGAGCGCTGCTGGTCGCGAGCGGGACGTCGCTGGTGATCAGGGCGGCGAGTAGCTGACGACTCGCAGTATCCCCAGAGCTTTGGCCTTGCTCCGCGGCTCAACCCCTGAGCCGCAGGAACTCCCCGATCCGCGAGACCCCCTCCTCCAGCCGCTCGATCGAACTGGTGTACGCGAACCTCACGTGCTCTGACGCGCGGTGGGTGCCGAAGTCGAGTCCGGGCGTGATCGCGACGCCGGCGTGCTCGAGCAGGTCGAGCGCGAAGCGATAGCTGTCGTTCGTCAGCTTCGAGCAGTCGGCGTAGATGTAGAAAGCGCCTTGCGGAGTCTGCACGTCGAAACCGAGCTTGCGCAGCGCCGGCACGAGGTAATCGCGGCGAGCCCTGAACTCGTCGCGGCGCGAGTCGAGGATCGCGATCGTCTCGGGCTCGAACGCCGCGAGCGCCGCATACTGCGCCGGCGCGGGCGCCGACAGGTAGACGTTCTGCGCGAGCTTGTCGAGCTCACGCACATAGGCTTCCGGCGCGACCATCCAGCCGAGCCGCCATCCGGTCATGTTGAAGTACTTCGAGAAGCTGTTGATGACGAAGACTTCATCGCTCGCTTCGAGTGCCGTCGTCGTCGGACCGTCATAGACCAGGCCATGATAGATCTCGTCGACGAGCAGCACCCCGCCCTTGTCCGCCGCGTGCGCAGCCATGCGCTCGATGTGCCCGGGCGGTATCACCGTGCCCGTCGGGTTCGACGGGGTCGCGACGAGCGCGGCGACGGTGCGCTCGCTCCAGTAATGCTCGAGCAGCTCGGGCGTCATCTGGTAACGGCTGTCGGGGCCGACGGGCACGTTCACCGGCACGCCGTTGAGCATGCGCACGAAGTGCCGGTTCGCGGGATAGCCCGGGTCGCACAGCAATACCTCGGAATCGGGATCGACGAGCACGCCGAGCGCGAGCAGCAGCGCGGCCGACGAGCCTGAGGTGATCACGATGCGCCCGGCGTCGACGTCCACGCCATAACGCGTGCGGTAGTACCGCGCAATGCCCGCGCGCAGCTCGGGAAGACCGAGCGCCGCGGTGTAATAGAGGTCGCCTTTGTCGAGCGCGCGCATCCCCGCTTCGCAGATCGGGCGCGGCGTGGGGAAGTCGGGCTCGCCGATCTCCATGTGAACGATCGAGCGCCCCTGCGCCTCGAGCGCTTTCGCGCGCGCGAGCAGCTCCATCACGTGGAAAGGCTCGATCGCACTCATGCGGCGTGCGAGGGGGCGGACTTTATCGGACATGCGGCATGCTAGCGCAGCGGAGGACCGACTTTGCGCAACGGGCCCATGCACCTCGTGCGCGTGGCGTCAGCGCAGAAAAGCATCGAGTCGCCCGACGGGCCGAATTCGATGTATCCCACCGACGATTTGCCGGTCGTGTCGTCGGTCGAGCCGACGCAGTCTTTGCCGCCGTGATCTTTGACGGTCGTCATCGTCAGCCTGTAGCGGCGCGGCTCTTCGGCGACCGGCGACACCTCGTATCGCTCGTCGAGCGTTTCGTCGAGGCTGGTCACGCGTGCGGTCCCGTCGCTCCTGAACTCGTAGGTCTCGACGCAGCCGCTGCCCGTATGCGTCCACTGCCAACGCCCCACCAGCGGGTGATCGGCGGCGGCCGCTGCGGCAGGCGCTGCGTGTAGCGCGGCTGCGAGCGCCACCGCACCGAACGCGCGGGCAACTGGTCTCATGGCTGCGCTACTCGGGCGGTATACCCGCGTCGGCGACGACTTTGGCCCACTTCACCGTCTCCGCCTTGATGAAAGCGGCGAACTGCTCGGGTGTGCTGCCCACCGGCTCCGCGCCGTCCTTGCTCAGGAGCGCCGTCACGTTCGGCTGCCGCAGCACTTTCGCGATGTCGGCGTGCAGGCGCGTGACGATCGCGCGCGGGGTGTTCGCCGGCGCGAGCACGCCGTACCACTGCACCGCCTCGTAGCCGGGAACACCGGCTTCCGCGATCGTCGGAATCTCCGGGGCGCCGGCTGCGCGCTTCAGGCTCGTGACGCCGTACGCGCGCATCCGCCCCGTCTTGATGTGCGGATACGCGGTGAGCATGTTCGGCGCCATCACCTGCACCTGTCCGGCGATGAGATCGGTCGCCGCGGGTCCCGAGCCTTTGTAGGGCACGTGGACCATCTTCGTCTTGGTCATCGTGAGAAAGAGCTCGACCGAGAGGTGGGGGCTCGTGCCGACACCCGCCGACGAGAAGTTGAGCTCGCCTGGCCGCGACTTCGCAAGCGCGACAAGCTCCTTCACGTTGCGCGCGGGCAATGCGGGATGTCCGACGATCACGTTGGGCAATGCGACCGCCTGGGTGATCGGTGCGAGATCGCGGAGCGCATCGTACGGCACCTTGCGGTAGATCGCCGGATTGATCGCGAGCGTGCTCACCCCCATCAGCAGGGTGTAGCCGTCGGGCGGCGACTTGGCGACCACCTCGCCGCCGATCATCGTTCCCGCGCCGGCGCGGTTTTCCACGACGACCTGCTGGCCGAGCAGCTTCGAAAGATCGGGCGCGATGATGCGCGCGGTGATGTCGGTGCCTCCGCCCGGTGACGAGGGAACGATCAGGCGTATCGCACGCGTGGGGTAGGTCTGGGCGAGCGCAGTGCTCGACACGATGGAGGCCGACAAAACGGCGATGTATGTGAGCTTGTGAATTGCGTTATTCCCTCTAAACCCACCCCCATCCCAACCTTCCCCCTGAGGGGGAAGGAGCGTTTGGCAGGCGCGCTCCGTCTATAGTCCCCTCCCCTTCAGGGGGAGGGTTAGGGTGGGGGTGGTTCTGTTTTGCCGACTCTACAAATGTGAGTACAACACCTTCCCCGCCACCGGCATCTGCGCCGCGAGGATCGCACCGCTGTATGACTCGGTGATGAACAGCGTCCTGCGGTCAGGACCGCCGTAC
>JAQGNC010000544.1 GCA_028292065.1 Betaproteobacteria bacterium | reverse complement strand
CGATCCGCCACGGTTACAAGCTCGGCCAGACCAAGCCTTTCTTCCACAAGCTGGTTCCCGACCTGGCGCAGGCGATGGGTGACGCCTACCCCGAGCTCGTGAGCGCTCAGGACCGCGTCGGGCAGGTGCTCAAACAGGAAGAGGAGCGCTTCGCCGAGACCCTCGAGAACGGCATGAAAGTGCTCGAAGGCGCGCTCAACCGCGAAGACCGGATGCTCGACGGCGAGACCGTCTTCCAGCTCTACGACACTTTCGGCTTTCCGGTCGACCTCACCGCAGACATCGCGCGCGAGCGCGGCGTTCGCGTCGACTACGCCGGCTTCGAGGAAGCGATGCAGCGCCAGCGCGAGCGCGCGCGCGCCGCATCGCGCTTCACCATGACGCAGGCGGTGGACTACAGCGGCCACGCCACCGAATTCCACGGCTACGAGCACCTTTCGATCGACGCCAAAGTGGTCGCGCTCTACAAGGGCGGCGTGCAGACCGACGAAGTCGTCCACGGCGAGGACGCGATCGTCGTGCTCGACCGCACCCCGTTCTATGCGGAGTCGGGCGGGCAGGTGGGCGATCGCGGCGAGCTGGTGGGCTCGAGCGGCACTTTCACCGTCGACGATACGCAGAAGATCCAGGCGTCCGTGTACGGCCACAAAGGCCGCCTCGCGACCGGGCGGCTGCGCGTCGGCGACCACGTCAGCGCTCACGTCGACACCGCGGCCCGCGCGCGCGCGGCGTGGAACCACTCCGCGACGCACCTCATGCATTCGGCGCTGCGCAAAGTGCTCGGCACGCACGTGCAGCAGAAAGGCTCGCTGGTCGACGGCCAGCGCACGCGCTTCGACTTCTCGCACAACGAGCCGCTGACCGACGAGCAGAAGCGCCAGGTCGAGATCCTCGTCAACGACGAGATCCGCCACAACCATGAAGTCTCGGCGCGCATCATGAAGCACGACGAGGCGATCAAGGCCGGCGCGATGGCGCTCTTCGGCGAGAAATACGGCGACGAAGTGCGCGTGATCGGCATGGGGGAATTCTCGACCGAGCTGTGCGGCGGCACGCACGTCAAGCGCACCGGCGACATCGGTTTCTTCAAGATCGTCGGCGAGACCGGTATCGCCGCGGGTGTGCGGCGGATCGAAGCGATGACGGGTCCCGGCGCGCTCGAATGGGTGCAGGCGCAGGAAGCGAAGCTCGCCGAAGCGGCTTCGGCGCTGCGGACCTCGCCCCAGGATATCGGGCAGAAGATCGCGCAGATCATGGACAACGTGAGGAGCCTCGAGAAAGAGCTCTCGCGCATGAAGTCGAAGCTCGCGTCCTCGCAGGGGGACGAGCTCGCGGACCGCGCGGTCGACGTCAAAGGCATCAAGGTGCTTGCGGCGTCGCTCGAAGGGGCCGACGCCAAAGGGCTGCGCGAGGCGGTCGACAAGCTCAAGGACAAGCTGAAGTCGGCCGCGGTGGTCCTCGGCGCGTCGAGCGACGGCAAGGTGTCGCTCATCGCCGGTGTGACCGCCGACCTCACCGGGCGCGTCAAAGCCGGCGAGCTCGTCAATCACGTTGCCCAGCAGGTCGGCGGCAAAGGCGGCGGACGCGCGGACATGGCGCAGGCGGGCGGCACCGATCCGTCGAAGCTGCAGGCGGCGCTCGAGTCGGTCAAGGACTGGGTGGGACAGCGGCTTTAAAAACCGTTTTATCCGTCACTTGCGGACAGCCCCGATTTCGCTAACCCGTAATCGGGCGTTGTCCCCGATTCGGGAGACGATGCATGGCTGACAAACCGGTGTTGCTCAAGGCCGCGCAGGTGCAGGCGCTGCACGAGGAAGTGCGGCCTCATCCGCTGGACGCGAGGCGGGTGCGGCATACCCGCTCGCTCGGCGATGCCGTCGGGTTCACCGCGATCGGCATCCACCTCGTGCGGCTGGAGAAAGACGCGACCAGCAGCGTCCGGCACTTCCACCACCAGGACGAGGAGTGGGTCTACATCCTGTCCGGGCGCGGGGTCGCCGAGATCGGCGACGAGAAGCACGGGATCGAAGCCGGCGATTTCCTCGGGTTCGTCGCCGGTTCGCCCGCGCACTGCCTGCGCAATGCGGGCGCCGAGGACCTCGTCTTTCTGGTCGGCGGCGATCGACCGCCGTTCGACGTGTGCGACTACCCGCAGATCGGCAAACGCCGCTACCGCATCAACGGCAGAAGCGTTTTTGTCGATGCCGACCTGCTGGCGCAGGCCGGCGAGAAGCTGGGCTAGCCCGACCGGGGAACGGTCGCTGCGCGCCCGCGCGCAGTGACCTTAGAAAGGTCGCTGCCCTAGAACGGCAGCTGCGCGTCCGGCTTGACCGCGAGTAGCGCGCGGCGGAAATCCTGCTGGATGCGCTCTAGCGCCTGCGTCGTGTCGGCTTCGAAACGCAGGACGATCACCGGGGTGGTGTTCGACGGGCGTGCGAGACCGAAGCCGTCCTCGTATTCCACGCGCAGGCCGTCGATCGTGATCAGCTCTTTCGCACCTTCGAACTTCGCGGTCTGCTTGAGCTTTTCTATCAGCGTGTAGTTCTCGCCTTCGGCGGTCTTCAACTGCAGCTCCGGCGTGCTGATCGCGTCCGGCAGGTTTTCAAGCACCGCGCTCACGTCGCGCTCGCGCGAGACGATCTCGAGCAGCCGCGCCCCCGCGTACATCGCATCGTCGAAGCCGTACCAGCGCTCCTTGAAGAAGACGTGGCCGCTCATCTCGCCCGCGAGCGGCGCGCCGGTCTCCTTCAGTTTCTGCTTGATGAACGAGTGGCCGGTCTTCCACATCGTCGGCTTGCCGCCGCGCTCGCGGATCCACGAATACAGCTTGCGAGTCGATTTCACGTCGAAGATGATCTCGCCGCCGGGATTGCGCGAGAGCACGTCGGCCGCGAACAGCATCAGCTGGCGGTCGGGGAAAATGATCTTTCCGCTTTTGGTGACCACGCCCAAACGGTCGCCGTCGCCGTCGAAAGCGAAGCCGATCTCGCCTTCGCTGGTCAGCGCTTCGATGAGATCCTTCAGGTTCTCGACGTGGGAGGGATCGGGATGGTGATTCGGGAAAGTCCCGTCGACTTCGCAGAAAAGCTCTTTCACGGTGCAGCCGAGGCGGCGGTAAAGCTCCGGCGCCGTGTCTCCCGCGACACCGTTGCCGCAATCGACCACGATGCTGACGGGTCGCGTGAGCTTGATGTCGGAGACGATGCGGCTTAGATACTCCTCGCGGATGTCCTGGGCGCGATAGCTGCCGCTGCCGCTCCGGACATCGCCGCTTTCGATGCGAGCGCGCAGCGCCTGGATCGCCTCGCCCGCGAGCGTCTCGCCCGCGAGCACGATCTTCAGCCCGTTGTATTCGGGCGGGTTGTGCGAGCCGGTGACCGAGACGCCCGAGAGCGTGCCGAGATGGTGCGCGGCGAAGTACAGCATCGGCGTCGCGACCCGCCCGACGTCGATCACGTCGACACCGGCCGCCTGGATGCCGCGTGCGAGTGCCGCCGCGAGATCGGGACCGGAGAGGCGCCCGTCGCGTCCGATCGCGATCGCTTTCACACCGCGATCGCGCCCTTCGGAACCGATCGCGCGGCCGATCGCCTCGGTGACTTCTATGGTGAGCGTGCGCCCGACGATCCCGCGGATGTCGTAGGCCTTGAAGATCTCGGGCGGGACCTGTTGTCCGGCGCTTGCTGCGGTCATGGGAACTTATCCTCGTGCAGGTTGCTGAAGGAAATGGATGATACGCCGCGGCAGCCACTCGAGGTGCCCCGGAAAAGGCCCCGATACGAAGCCCACGTGCCCGCCTTCCCGCGGAAAATCACGCGTGACGGCGCAAGACACGTCCTGCGCTTGCGGCAGCGCGTTCTCGGGCAGGAACGGATCGTTGCGCGCGTTTACTAGCAGTGTGCGTACCGCGATACGCGCGAGCCACGGCTTGCTGCTCGCGCGAGTCCAGTAATCGTCGGTATCGGTGAAGCCGTGCAGCGGGGCGGTCACCACGTTGTCGAAATCGCGCAGGGTCCGCGCCGCGCGCACCAGCACCGGATCGTAGATCCGCGGATGCGTGCCGAGCTTGGCGATCGATTTGCGTTTGAGCGTCGCGAGGAAAGCGCGCGTGTAGACGAGGTTGAATCCGCGGCCGAGCGCATCGCCCGCGGCCATCAGGTCGAGCGGCGCCGATACCGCCGCGGCGCCTGCGACGAGCGCGGCTGCGGCCGGACCCTGCTCGCCGAGCCACTTGAGCAGTGCATTGCCGCCGAGCGAGACGCCGGTCGCGTAGAGCGCACCTGCGGCGTGCGGCTCGAGCCTGCGCAGCATCCAGTCGATCTCGGCGCTGTCGCCCGAGTGGTACGCGCGCGCGAGGCGATTGGGCTCGCCGCTGCACCCCCGGAAATGCACCACGACCCCGCGCCAGCGCAGGTCGCGCACCTGAGCCATCAGCGCGTGCGCGTAATGGCTCGTCGAGCTGCCTTCGAGTCCGTGAAAGAGGACGACGAGCGGGGTGCGATTCCCGCTGTCCGCCGTTGCTGAATCCTGGACCACCCAGTCGACGTCGACGAAATCCCCATCGGGGGTGTCCCAGCGCTCGCGGCGATAGCGCACGCGCGCGCGCGGCGCGAGCTTCGCCGCGTAGATCGTCTGCGCGTGGCCGCCGGGCAGCCACCACGGGGCTCGGTAAGTTTCGATGCTCATCGTTGCGGCTTAGTTTGCGGCCATCACTCGAATCCGTAGAGCCGCGCTGGATTCGTGACGAGTACTCCCCGGCGGACCGCGGGATCGGGAACCCACTCGCAGAAGAGATCGATCAGGTCGCCGTCGTTCGGCATTGCGACGTCACATCCGGGATGAGGCCAGTTGCTGCCCCAGACGCAGCGGTCCGGCCTCGCCGCCACGAGCGCCTGCGCGAGCGGTTTCATGTCCGCGCAGTCCGGCATGCCGCCATCCGAGCGGCGGTACCAGCTCGAGATTTTGACCCACGCGTCTTCGCGGTCCTTCAGGACGCGCAACATCGCCTGGAATCCGGGAGCGCCGACGCCTTCACCGCCGCGCGTGCTGCCGAGATGGTCGAACACGAGAGGCACGCCGAGGTTCATCAGCCGCGGCTCGAGCGCCGCGAGCTCGGCGCTTTGTCCGACGTGCAGCTGCAGATGCCAGCCGAACGGTTTGATCTTCGCGGCTATCGCCTCGATCGCGTCGGTTCCGCCATAACCTTTCACGAGCGTCGACAGGCGTGCGCCGCGCATGCCGCCTTCGTGCAGACGCGCAAGCTCCGCGTCGGTCGCATCGGGGCTCACGCCGGCGACGCCTCGCGCCTTGTCCTGCCCGAGCTTGGCGATGAGATCGAGCGTGACCGAGTTATCGAAGCCGTACACGCTCGCGTTCACCTGGACGGTGCGCTCGATGCCGAGGGTGTGGCACATCGCGACGTAATCGTCGACGGTGCACAGCGGCGGCGTGTAGCTGCGCCCCGGCGCCAGCGGATAGCGCGACGGGTCCTCGAACACGTGGCAGTGACAGTCGGTCGTCCCCGCCGGAAGGGTGTGGCGCGGTTTGCGCGCAGCCTGCGGCGGCGGGCAGTGCTCGGTCGAAATGGCCATCATCGGTCTCGCAAAAAGAAGCGGGCTCGCCAGGAGCCCGCTTCTACAGTGTTGAGTCTGAGTGTTCAGCGATCAGCGACAGCAATAGACCCTGATCCCCGACAGGTCATTGCGAGGAACGCCGTGACGAAGCAATCCGGTTGCGAACGTTTTCGTGCGTCACGAGATCGCCGCGTCGTGCTCGCGCGGCTGCTCGCGACGACAGTCGTGGTCAGTGCGCGTACGACGGGTCCTTGCGGTCGAGCTTCCTCAGCATCGCAGGCCACTCGAGCAGGCCGAAGCGACGGCGGGTTCCCGGCAGCATCTGCTCGTTGCCGTAGCGCACCACTTCGTCCGGCGGCAGTTGCAGCTCGGTGTTGCACGAGAGCGCCATCACCTGGAGCTGGCACGCGCGCTCGAGCCTGAACATGTTGTTGAACGCTTCGGGGATGCTCGGCGCGACGGTCAGCAGCCCGTGATTGCGCAGCACCATCGCTTCGCGGTTGCCGAGGGTCTCGACGAGGCGCTCGCGCTCGTCCAGGCGCAGGGCCGGGCCTTCATAATCGTGATACGCGATGTCGATGAAGCGCAGCGACGATTGCGCGATCGGCAGGATGCCGGTCTTCATCGCGGACACCGCCATGCCCGCGAGGGTGTGCGTGTGGATCACGCAGTCGACGTCGTGGCGCGCGGCGTGGATCGCGCTGTGGATCACGTAGCCGGCCTCGTTGAAGCCGTACTCGGTCGCGTTGAAGAGCACGTTGCCTTCGATGTCGATCCTGATCATCGAAGAGGCCGTCATCTCTTCGTACAGCATGCCGTACGGGTTGATGAGGAACTCGTTGTCGGTGCCCGGGACGCGAGCGGAGATGTGGTTCGCCACCATCTCGACCATGCCGTACTCCGCCATCAGGCGATAGCACGCGGCGAGGTTGACCCGGACTTCCCACTCCGCGGCGCTGACCTGCTCGCGCACCGGTTTGGTGATCTTGATTGCTGGAGCGTTCATCTAGTGCCTCCTGTGCCTGGATGGTCGATGCCGGCCTGAAGCGCAGCGCTGCGGACGGCGGTGCAGCGGAGGATTTTAAACCGCACCGCCGCCCCGGGTCTCGCGCAGGTCCGAATGCTGGACCTGCTCCACGCGATATCGCGCGACTGCTATGCGCTTTTTACGTATCCCGCCGCAGTCGTTCCCGCGATCTTGCCGAAAACGCAGCCGGAGGTCAGCCCCGTGCCGCCCGGGTAGTTGTGATAGAAGATGCCGCCCACGAGCTCGCCCGCGGCATAGAGGCCGGGAATCGGTTTGCCGGCCGTGTCCTCGACTTCGCCGTCGTTGGTGATCTTGAGACCGCCGAAGCTGAAAGTGACGCCGCACGTGACGGCGTACGCTTCGAAAGGCGCCTCGTCGAGCGTGTTCGCCCAGTTGGTCTTGTCGATCTTGAGCCCTTCGGTGCGGCGGCCGTCCTTGATCGCCATGTTGAACGGCTGGTCGTCCTTGACCGCGGCGTTGTACTCCTTGATCTCCTCCAGCGCGCGCTCGGGATTCACGCCTTCCATCTTCTGGACGAGCTCTTCGAGCGTGTTCGCGCGCACCTTGGTCACCTGCTTGATGCGGTACTCGTCGCGCAGGTTCGGGATGAGCTTGTTGTCGAACACCTGCCACGCGAACATGCCGGGCTGGTTGAGGATCACGCGGCCGTATTTCGCGTAAGTGTAGTTGCGGAAGTCGGCGCCTTCGTCGACGAAGCGCTCGCCGTTGGCGTTGATCATGATGCCCCACGGGTAGCTGTGCTTCTGGAACTGGTCGCCGACGTTGACGTCGCCGAAAGGCGGCGCGTTGCGGTCCCAGCCCACCGCGTGGCAGCCCGACCAATGTCCATACGGCAGCGCGCCGATGTCGAGCGCCATCTGGATGCCGGCGCCCATGTTGTAGCGCGTGCCGCGCACTTTCGCGAGATCCCAGCCCGGTCCGAGATAGCGCGCGCGCTTCTCCGCGCTCGACTCGAATCCGCCGCACGCGAGCACGACCGCCTTCGCTTTGATGTCGACGTTGCGGCCTTTGTATTTCGCTTTCACGCCGATCACGGTGCCCGCGTCGTCGGTGAGCAGGTTGAGCGCGGGCGTCTCGTAGAAGATCTTGATGCCTTCGCGCTCGCAGGCCTTGTGCTCGTTGTCGACCAGGCCGGCTCCGCCGCCCCAAGTCTCGGCGACCAGGCCGCCCCAGAACTTGTACTTGCCGCCTTCGACCTTGTACGACTGGCGGCCGTAGCTCGGCTGGAAACGCACGCCTTTTTTCACGAGCCACACCAGCGTGTCGAAGCTGCGGGTGATGAGGATTTCGGTGAGATCGGGGTCGGACATGTACTGCGTGATGCGCCCCATGTCGTCGAAGTACTGGTCGGCGCTGTAGCTGCCGTAATCGTGGGTT